>NZ_BAAHYI010000002.1:0-307640 GCF_054657635.1 Halanaerobaculum tunisiense | reverse complement strand
AGAAGCGAAGATTACCTCCGCTCCCTAAGATTAATCTCTATTCTTAATACTTATCTTCTAAGTTAATCTGCTGATAGAAATGGTGAAGGATCTGTTGATAACCTTGACCATCCTCAGCCATACCTGCAACAGCTACCTGATCCATTCCGACACTATGGCCCCAACCACTACCATAAAATAAGAAACTAACTACTCTACCATCCTGATACTGGGGCTGAATCCAGAATCGATTACTGCGCAAACCACCAAACTTAGATCGTAAACCGCTACTAATTCGTTTTTGTTCCTTAGCTCCTACTACTAAAATAGCTTCGACACTACCTGATTGACCACGCTCAGTAGGAGTAATCTCTTGAATATCAGCTATATCTAATTTATCCTCTAAATAATCAACTGTTAGATTCCGCTGCCAGCGATAATGGCTTAATTTAGTATACTTCTCAGCTGCGGAATAGGAAGCAGGTACTTTTTGGAGCCATTCCTTTAACTTAACTGGGGCCAACGGAAACTCTCTCTCCTGTAGTTCAGTAGATACACCTTGTAAATAAGGCACTTCTCCGCCCCAGATAGCTTCACTAGCTGCTGTATGGCCACCTGAGTTAGCACTATAAACAGCATTAACTGGCTGGCCATCATAAGTCATCACTTCCCCAGCTGTCGCCTGCACAGCTTGATTAGACACTTCGTACTCCCGATTGAGACCACGATAAGCAGCACAATCGACAGTAGAACAGAGATCAAACCCTTGCCTAGAGTGTTTACCTAAGTTAGCTAGAGTATAACTTCGGGCTGCTACTGACTGGACTTTCAGAGCTTCTAACGGCCAAGAAGCAGACATTTCCGAAGGCACCACTGCCTGAAGATACTCCTCTAACCGGACTATATTAACTGCGGTCAAACCTTCCTTAGCAGGCTTTAACTCTAATAAACCACGATACTGGCGATCCTCGCTTCCGCCCCAATAATAGTCAGATCCATACTGGACATTATGGACAAGAATAGGCACATAAGCCTCAGGAACAATCTGAACTGCTTCGCTAAACTCTATAGACTGCTCACCAAGCTCTATGTGATACTCACCATCTACAAAGCTAGCCTTAATAATAGCTCCTTCTTCTCCCTTAGCAATCACTTCTTGGTCCTGCTTAACAACAAAATCACTACCTACCCTAAAGAAAATCTGGGGCTGCTCGACCATAATCCCCACTCTTAACCTAGGCCCAGCATTAGTTAGTGGTTTAATAAACTCAAAATCAACCTCGGCTGGTAGATCTTCTTTTGTTATTTCTTCAGGTTCACCGGGAGTAGAAGATGTTGACTCAAAGTGCTCAGGATACTTTTCTTCTAACTGGGCCAACTTCTCCTTAACGAACTGATCTTGCCCATTCTCCGATTTAGCTTGCTTAAAGTACTTAATCGCCCCCTTAATCTCCTCTAGCTGGAGATAAGACCGAGCTAGCTGAGTCTTAACTCCTTTTAAACTCCCATCAGTAGCTAAGGCCTGCCGATAAAACTGACTAGCTGCCTGATACTTCTCTTGAGCAAAGTTAATCTCACCTAACTGATAGTAGGCTAAACCAAACTCCTGGTGCTTAACAGCCTGCTTAAAATAATCGCGGGCTGCTTGATAATTTTCTCGTTCTTGGGCTACTAAACCTAAATAATAATTAGCCTCGCGCAATAAATAATCCTCTTCTGTCTGAGCAACAACTTCCGTCAACTGCTCTGTTACCTGGTCTAATTCTTCCAGATTATAAGCAGCAACACCAAGCCCTAATCTATATCTAGGGGCCGGCTTTAAATCAACTAACTGCTGGTAATTCTTCTTAGCTAATTGATAGTCACCTAATTCTTCGTAAATAGTAGCTAAATTACTAGCAGCTTCCTGGCTTGCTCCTGCCTGAGCTGCCTGTTGATAATGCTTAATACTCTCCTGATAAGCTCCTTGGTAGTATAACTCTTGCGCTGTCTGTAATAACTGGTCTGGATCCTGTTGCTCCTGGTCAGGAGCAGAAAAATTACTAACTACAACACCAATAGTTAAAACTACCAAACTAACACAAATTACTAAGACGATTACTTTATTTTTCTGGTTCATATTATCACAACCTTCTAATAATCTACTATTTCTATTATAGCTTAATTATGTTAGGGATACAATTATTAATTATTGGAAGTGGTCTGGCGTCAGCCGTCTGCGGTCTGTCGTCTGCTGTTTGCAGATAGCCGACAGCAGACAGCTGATAGCAGACAGCAGATAGCAAATAACAAAAACGCCGGATCCCCCCCCGACGCTTGTTGCTAACTATTCTTCGTCTTTCATTGCTGCTATCTTTTGTAACGCTTCTTGGTCTTGACTCAATAACTGGGCTAGATAACTACTGAATTCTTCTCGAGTATCCTCGCGAGATAAAGCAAACTCGACTGTAGCCTCTAAAAAGCCTAATTTATTCCCAATATCATATCTCTTCCCAGAAAATACTTGCGCATATATACTATCCTGGGTCAATAAAGTTTCTAGGGCATCAGTTAACTGGATCTCATTTCCTTTCCCCGGTGGTGTATTCTCTAAGATAGAGAAGATCTCCGGCGTGAGAATATAGCGACCAAGAATAGCTATGTTAGATGGTGCTTCCTCTAAAGCAGGCTTTTCTACCAGATTAGCTACCTTATATAGGTCATCTTCTACTTCTTGGGAATAATCAACAATCCCGTACTTCGAAACTGCTTCATCAGCTACTTCCTGAACTCCAATGATACTGGATTCCTGGGCCTGATAAGCATCAATCAGTTGTTTAGTCACCGGCTTGTCTGCTTTAACAATATCATCACCTAATAGAACAGCAAATGGTTCATCACCAATAAAAGTCTTAGCCTTTAAGATAGCATGACCTAATCCTTTTGGTTCTTTTTGGCGGACATACTGGACATTAATCAGATTCGAGATATCCTGGACTCGCTCTAACATATCATCTTTACCTTTTCTCTCTAAAGCCAGCTCCAGCTCCAAGTGCTTATCAAAATGATCTTCAATAGCTCGCTTATGCCGACCAGTAATAATAATTAATTCTTCAATGCCAGCTTCTACTGCTTCCTCAACAATATATTGGATAGTAGGCTGGTCAACAATCGGTAACATTTCCTTTGGTTGTGCTTTAGTAGCCGGCAAGAATCTAGTTCCTAATCCTGCGGCGGGAATAACTGCCTTTCTTACGTTAGCCATAATTTCAAGCCTCCTCTGTGTAGTTTAGAGTTTACAATTTACAGTTTAATCAGATTGAGATTAAGTTTAAGGTTAAGTTTGAGTTTAAGATTAAGTCTAAAATTAAGAAAAATTAAAACCTTAAGCTTATAAAATATTACTCAACTTCGATCTTAAGTAACTAATTATAAAATAGCATTAGCCATTCTCATTTTAACACAAAATCAAATAATTTACAATTCATGTGAGAGATCATAATAATCGAGAATTGCTGCTACAATCCGCTCGCTAGCTTGGCCGGCCCCATAAGGATTCTGTTGCTTAGCCATCTCCTGATAGACATCCTGGTTGACCAATAAATTACTGATCTCCCGGCGAATCTGGCGTCTCTTAGTCCCTACTAACTTGATAGTCCCTGCCTGGAGCGCTTCAGTCCGTTCTGTAGTCTCCCGGAGAACTAAGACTGGTTTATCCAACCCAGGCGCTTCCTCTTGCAGACCACCTGAATCAGTAACTACCAGATAAGACCGGGCCAACAAGTTAATAAACTCCTGGTAGGGCAGTGGCTCTAAGAGATGGACCTGCTCTACTGCTGCTAGTTGGTCATAGACAGTAGTCTGCACCTCAGGATTGAGATGAACTGGCCAGACAATTTCTACCTCTGAAGCTAAATCAGCAATATCTCGGATGGCCTGACAGATCTCCTCTAAAGGCTGGCCTAGATTCTCTCTCCGGTGGGCAGTAACTAAAATAACAGGCTGGCTAAAGTCTAACTCCTGTAACTCAGGCGCCTGGAAAGAATAATCCTCGTCTACAATCAACTCCAAGGCATCTAGTACTGTATTACCAGTCACAAAGATCTGGGAGTCAACCACCCCTTCTGCTAGTAGATTAGAGCGGTTGGCCCTAGTAGGGGCAAAGTGAAGATCAGCTAAAGAACTAGTCAAGCGCCGATTAATTTCTTCGGGATAAGGCGAGTATTTAGCCCCACTTCGCAAGCCCGCTTCTATATGCCCAATCGGCAGCTGATGATAGAAAGAAGTCAAGGCACTAACAAAGGTAGTAGAAGTATCACCATGGACTAAGACTAAATCAGGATCTTCCGCAGCCAGGATAGGATCTAAGTCAGTTAAGATAGCAGCTGTTATCTGGGCCAAGGACTGGCCAGGCTGCATAATCTGTAAGTTATAATTCGGCTGGAGAGAAAATAACTCTACAACCTGGTCTAACATTGCTTGATGTTGGCCCGTAACAGCCACTACTGATTGAATCTGCTCCTCAGCTTCTAAAGCCTTGATCACCGGAGCCAACTTGATAGCTTCTGGGCGGGTCCCAAAAATCGATAAGACAGTCAGTTGTTCCATAATCAGCCCCCATAAATTAGATTAGGAACCAACCTAAGGTTGATTCCTAGTCTTTAGTATATGGAGCTAAGCTGTGATCTATTCTGCTGTAGCAGCTACCTCACTACCAGCAGTTAGTCCTGTCGCATTAACTGCTGGTCGGCCTACACTATAGTAAGTAAAGCCTCGCTCTTCCATTTCCTCTACCTCATAACAGTTCCGACCATCAATAAAGATTTTGTTATTTAATAACTCTGCCACGCGATCTAGATCAAGCTCTTGGAACTCAGCCCACTCTGTAACTAGGATTAAACCATCAGTATCCTCAATAGCATCATAAGCAGCAGTACAATACTGAATATCAGAACCAAAGATCTCTTCCGCTTCTTCCCTGGCAATTGGATCATAGGCTTTAACTTCTGCTCCCGCCTCTAATAACTGCTTGATTACTGTTCGCGATGGTGCTTCCCGCAGATCATCAGTATTCGGCTTAAAGGCTAGTCCTAAAACAGAAATAGTCTTCTCCGCTAGCTCAGGTAGCTCCCGCTGTAACTTATTGACTAGCGTCTCTTTCTGGAGTCGATTAGTCTCAATCACTGAATTAACGACTTTAAAGTCATAGCCATGTTCAGCTGCGGTCTTAGTAATTGCTTTAGTATCCTTGGGGAAACAAGCGCCCCCAAAACCAACTCCAGCTCGTAAGAATTTATCACTAATCCGGTGATCAAGTCCGATTCCTTGGGCAACCTCGGCTACATCGCCACCAGTTCGCTCACAGATATTAGCTATCTCATTAATAAAGCTGATCTTAGTAGCTAAGAAAGCATTAGCTGCATACTTAATCATCTCGGCACTATGGCGATCCGTATGAAGAATAGGCGCCGCAAAATCCTGGTGTAACTCATCTAGCACTTCCGCTGCATGCTCACTATTGGCCCCGATTACAACTCGATCGGGATTCATTGTATCATCTACAGCAGATCCTTCCCGTAAAAACTCGGGACAAGAAACTACATCAAAGTCATAAGCAGCCTCTTTTTCCTCTTCAATCAAGTCTGTGACCCAATCTCCAGTACCAACTGGAACAGTACTTTTATCAATTACAATCTTATAGTCATTGATATGCTGGGCAATCTCTTCAGCTACAGCTTTAACTGCTGATAAGTCTGCTCCGCCATCTTCTTGGGCAGGAGTCCCGACAGCAATAAAGATAATATCGCTTTCTTTAACTCCCCGCTCCAGCGAAGTAGTAAAGTCTAGATTACCTTGCGCATAATTGGCCTCTACTATCTCCTCCAAGCCTGGTTCGTAAATCGGCATTTCCCCATTTTTTAAGCCTTCGATCTTTTCCTCGTCAATATCAACACAGATAACATCATTCCCTAGTTCAGCAAAACAAGCTCCGGAGACTAGTCCTACATAGCCTGTCCCGACGACAGTTAACTTCATAGTTATTCCTCCGTACATATTAGTTTATAGTTTATAGTTTATAGTTTACAATTTACAATTTACAATTTACAATTTACAATTTACAATTTACAATTAAAAATAAATGATTATTATTTTGTGAAAAAAGTAACATCATAATTATTATATGATAATTACTCTCTTAAATCAATAGCACATTTTAACTGCTTCTTACTAACATTTCTGTAACTTATCTATTTAAGTTTGGCCAATAATTGATAATCTACATCCACAGTTCCTAGCAAGAACTTATCCTCATTAGCTGGGCCATGACAATCAGAACCACCAGTCATTAACAGATCCTGTTCTGTAGCTAACTGCCGGTAATAGTCTATTTCTTTCTGAGTATGATCGGAATAATAGACTTCTAAGCCAGCAAAGTCCTGACTAGTCAATAAGTCTAAGACTAACTCCCGATCAGCAATCACTCCGGGATGAGCTAACACGGAAATGCCTCCTGCTTGCTCAATTAACTCTATCGCATCGCTAGGCTCTAGTTGATACTTGGGGACATAGGCTGGCCCACCATCCTCTAGATAATCATCAAAGGCTGTCTGGAGATCAATTACATAGCCTTCCTCGACCATTAACTGGGCAATATGAGGCCGCCCAACTCCTTGATCCCCAGCTATTGCTAGGACTTGCTCTAACTCCAGTTCGACTCCTAGCTCAGCTAGTTTAGCCAGAATCTGCTGAGCTCTAGTCTGTCTTGCCTGCTGTAATTTAGCCACTACAGCAGTTAACTCCTGATCTGTAGGATCAATATAGTAACCTAGGATATCAACTCGTTGGCCCTGGTAGTAAGTAGTTAATTCAATCCCCGGCACTACTTCTAAATCCAAATCCGCTCCTGCTTCTCTAGCCGGTTTAACCCCAGCTACAGTATCATGATCAGTTATAGCTATTGCTGCTAAATCTCGCTCCTCGGCTGCCTCGACTAACTCCGCCGGCGTAAAAGAACCATCAGAGGCAGTAGTATGTAAGTGTAGATCTATTTGTGGCATACTATCTTCCCTTCCAATTTACAATTTACAGTTTACAATTAACAATTAACAATTAACAATTAACAATTAACAATTAACAATTAACAATTAACAATTAACAATTAACAATTCAAAACCATAACATTAGATTAAATCCGAGTTATACTTAAACTAAAGCTTATTCTTCTTCCTCTACCTCTTCCTTTTGATTTAACTTCCCATCGTAATATAACTCATAAGGAATCTCAGTCTCCTGTAAAATCTGATCTAAGGGATAGACTAAGACTTCTCCGGCGATGAATTCATCATTGGTATAGTTAATCAGTAAGTGATCAACTTCTTTAGCCCGTAGTTTCTCCTCGATACTGGATAGATCTTCTTTGGGTAATAATTGGACATTAACTTCGGCTTCCTTCTTCTCACCTCGCTCAGCAATTGAATCCAAGCTACGGTTGGCCCGATCTTGGTACTGTTCAACAATTGTCTCCTCTACATCCTCTGTTACTTTCTCCCCTAAGAAACCAATATCGGAGATCAAATGAGATAGGGAATCCGGTAGTTCTTATTCTATAAAGCCAGCTACATATAATTCATCATCTGGTTCTACTAATTCAAAAGCTCGATCAATTACCTGGTCTAAATTCTCGAAACTGAATAAAACTAGCATTACTTTCTTCATTGTTGGCCCCCCTTCGATTAGTTTATAATTGACAATTGAGAATTGACAATTAAACATAACATCAGTTCAAATCTAAAATTCAAATTAAGTCTGATTATGAGTTTACAGTTTACAATTTACAATTTACAGTTTACAGTTTAAATTCAAAACCATGAAACCAGTTTAAGGTTGAGTCTGAGTTTGAGCATAAGATTAAGTGTGAGTTTGAGACTGAGTTTAAGTTTCAGATTAAGCTTGAGTAAATCCAACCAAAAAATGAACCAATATACATCAATTATAGGAAATATAAACTAAACATTAAAGAAAGAATATAAATTTATCCTAGCACATAGCACACAACTCACAGCACATGACACAACTAAAAAACAATCTCCAAACCGACTAGTGGCCAATAATATCTAGCTACTAAGGCGTAACTAATCCAGGAGACTAATAACAGAATAGACCCTAACTTGATTGCTTCATCAACTCGGTAGTAACCAGAGGAGAAAGCAATTGCATTCGGTGGGGAACCCATTGGTAGATTAAAGGCCAAACCACCTGGTAGAGCTACAGACAGAGTAATAATCACGGGATTGATCTCGTAGATATCACCGATACTAAAGGCTAAGGGTAGAATAATAGCTACGGCAGCTACATTACTAACTCCTTCAGTTAGTACCATAGTAAAGATGGCTAAAAAGACTAGGAAGGCATAAGGTGGTAAGTCCAACTGAGAAAAGACAGCGCTAGATAACCACTTAGTAGCCCCTGTCTCCACTAGTGAGGTAGCAACTACTATCGCCCCACCATACATCAGGATAACCCCCCAGTTAATATATTGTTCAATATCATCCCATTCTACTACACCAATGACAAAAGTCAAGACCCCACCTAAGATAGAAATTACAGAAATATCAACCCAACTGGATAAGAATAACCAACTAAAGATAACTACACATAAGACAACACTCAATTTTTTCTCTTTAGTAGACATCTTTCCTTCTTGTTCCATTTTTTCTTTTAGTTTCCGGCGAGCTGGCTCAATACTATCTATATCTATTTCTAGTAGTTTAGTAAGCATAATAGAAGCTACAATTAAAATTAAGGTCGGAATCGGCCAGGAATACTTGATCCACTCAAAAAAGCCAATTGAAATCCCATAATTCTTCTCCAGTAAACCAACTGCTAATAGGTTACGAGCTCCACCTAAGAAAGTAGTGATCCCGCCGGCAATTGCACCCCAAGCCATAGATAAAAAGAGATATTTACCATAACTACTCTGGAGTGGTTCTAACTCTAAGGTAGTAGCAATCTCGACTATAATCGGAAATAATAAGGCAGCTACGGCGTGTTCAGGCATAATACAGGATAGTAAAGCTGAGGACAGTAAAATACCTAATAATAATTTCCGGGGACTCTGACCAAAGGTCCGCATAATCCGAAAAGCAATTCGCGATCCAAATCCAGTCTGATAGATCCCTGCTGCTAGAATCAAAGCACCTAAGATAAAGAATATCGCTTTATTACCGAATAAAGCAAAAGTATGCTCTAATTCTAGGATATTAAGTAAGGGAATCAGGGCAATACCTAATAATCCAGTCATGGACAAAGGAATTGCCTGACTGACCCAGAGGCTAAGACAGAGACTAAAGACGGCAAAAGAGTTCTTCCCCGCTGTAGTCAAGCCTTCAGGAGCAGGTAAAATCAAGATAGCAGTAAACATTAAAATTCCTAAGACAACAATTATCTTTTTTATATTTTCAAACATAATTCAACCTCCACTTTCTGTGTTAATTTCTTTATACTTTCAATCGCATCTTCTTGATTATATCAATGATTTTAAAAAATGTAAACTGGAGTCAGGTTTCGAGGGCTTTTTTCCTTCGGGTACTTTTTTTGTTCGTTTCATTCCAGGTGAAATGAGATCAACCAAATAATAAATTTGCTTGATTCAATCTCATTCACCTTCCATTCCACACCCGTGAACAAAAAAACTATAAGATCAGTGTAAAAGCCACTCGAAACCTTTTTAGATTACCAATTTTAATGTCGTTGTGAAACTCTCACCTAGTAATTGATTAAAAAATTATAGTTCTAAAATTGAAATAAGGCCAATTAAATTGGCCTTAAAATACAAAATACTTATCTCTATTCTCTTTTCAAATCTTTTATTTCTTGTCTAGATAATCCTGTTGCCTGCTTTATTTTTTCAATCTCTAGACCGATACTTAATAAATTTTTAGAGGTAGAAATTTTTTCTTCTTTTCTTCCTTTCTCTTTCCCCTTTTTTATTCCTTCTTCTTTAGCTTCTTTAGCAGCCTCTTTAATATTCGTAATTTGATCATGAATTGCCTTTTGTCTACTTTCGTAAATCTCTCTTGTTTCTTGATCGTGGCTTAACACTTCTAATCTCTCTGCAGCTTCCCGCAATTCTTCTATTCTTTCCTCTACCATATTTGCTTCTCCCTTACTATTTCTTTATATTATTATATCGTATTTCGCTCAATATTAAAAGATCTATAGTCTTTTATTAACTACACTTAATACCTTCTCTACTGATTCTTCTAGAGATAACTCTCGCGTATCAACTACTACTTCAGGATCGACTGGTTCTTCATAAGGAGCAGAGATCCCAGTGAAGTTATCGATTTCTCCTTTTTTAGCCTGGTCATATAAACCTTTTGGGTCACGATCGGCACAAGTCTCTACATCTGCTTTAACATAGACTTCAATAAAGTTATCCGCACCGGCTTTTTGGCGGGCAAAGTCTCGCGACCTTTGGTAGGGCGAGATAAAGGAAGCTAATGTGATTAAGCCTGCATCCTGGAATAAAGCTGCTACTTCCGCAATCCGGCGGATGTTTTCGTTTCTATCCTCAGGAGTAAAGCCTAAATCCACATTTAAACCATGCCGGACATTGTCACCATCTAGTCTATAAACAGCTTGGCCAGCCCCGACTAGTTGCTTTTCCAATTCAACGGCAATTGTGGATTTTCCCGAGCCGGAAAGACCAGTAAACCAGACGACAAGCCCAGGTTGGTCTAAGACATTGCAGCGATCTTCATGGGTTACTTCGCCGCTATGCCAAGTTATGTTTTCACTCATTTTAATACCTCCTAACAAAATAAATTATTAATTGACAATTGATAATGGATAATTAAAACCTACCCCAAATAATAAAAAAATATCAACTTTACGAATTCTTTTTAGTTGTTTTGATGATAGATTTCAACAACTTACTTATTTCTTCTAAATCAGATAAAAGAGATTTTCCAGTTTTCTCTGATAATATTTCTGTTTCAACAAGTAACCTTATCCAATACTCTGTTTCTGATGCTTCTTTTAACGAAATTGATAACTTAGCTGAGAAATCTTTTCTACTTTGTCCTTCTATAGCTTCGCTAACATTCGCACCAATACTAGTTCCACAACGCAAAAGTTACTTAGCTAAAGTATATTCTTTCTTTTCTTCAGATAAATATTTGTATAATTTAATTATTCTAGCTGAAAAATCAAAAGACTTAGCATAAATGACATTATTTTTTCTTCTCATTTATTCCCCTCCTATAACCAATTGTAAGTTATAACTATTATCCCAATAATTACAATTGGTATAAGAAGGAATATTAATTATCAATTGTCAATTATAAATTATAAATTGGGTTTACCAAGGTCTAAATATAATCCCTCTATCTTGGAGTAAGCCTTCTATTTCACTAGCTGCTTGGTCTTCTGATTCGAATTGGTCAATATGGAGATCATAATCGATATCAGTTGTGACATTCTCACCTAACCAGACTGTTTCTATCTGATCAGAGGCTACTGTGGTCTTGATCAGTTCTAAGTCTTCTTGGCTGAGTTCAATAGCGGTTACAACTAAGATAGCTCCGGCATCTAGCATAATATATGATACCTCAGAGAGTCTACGTAAGTGTTCTTCCTTATGGTTATCTTGGCCTTTGATGTCAGCATCTACCCCATAAAGAACATTACCAATACCTAAGAAGTAAGCCAGCTGGCCATCATGGAATAACTTTTCTTCTAGGGCTTTAGCAGTTGGTTTCTTACCAACATCTTCTTCACCTGTTATGAGGACTAAGCTAGGTTGTTGACTATACTTTTTAGCTCGCTCTTCGCGAGTCAAGCGACTTTTCTCCCACTTATAGTTTCTCATCATTACTTTATCGCGGACCCAGCTTTGTTCATCTTCTAAGCCAGCTTCGACTAAACCTCCGCCAGCGATTTCATAATCATCGACTATCACAAACCGGCTGGTCTTTTCTAGTTCAGTTGCTAGATCAAAAGCAATCGCCTCATCTAACTTAAAGACACACTCGGCTACATCATGGCGTTCTACTTCTGCTTTATCTTCATCCTGGCTAAGATCCGAAGCATCAATCACTCGTACAATCTTTTCTAGTCTAGCACTTACTTTAGCAGTTCCTAACTTTAATTTATACTCTTTATCTTTAGTTAGTGATTCTTTACCTAACCAGAAAACATTAGTCTTAATCCGGGAGGTAGCTTGTGGTTCTATTTCTTCTTGTTCCTTAGCTAAAGTAGCTACTTCCCCCCGTTTGATAAAGATCTGCTCCTCAAGCGTAAAGCCGGTAGCATAACCTGGCCCAATAGTATCTGTCTCCGGACGATTAAAGCCTTCTATCGACTTAACAGTACTCCGCTTCCCAGAAGGATAAAAGACGACTTCATCGCCAACACTGACTGTCCCCGATTCAATAGTTCCCGCTACAATCCGGCGGTCATCTCCGCCCCGAGTAAACTTATAAACATCCTGGACAGGCATTCTAAAAGGTTGCTCAGCTGGTAGCTCTTCTGCTTGGAAGCTATCTAAGACATCTAGTACAGTTTGGCCCTCATACCAAGGCATATTCTTCGATTGACTAGCTAGATTGTCACCTTCCATCCCACTAACAGGCACGAAACAATCAGCTTCCATACCTATTTCCGCTAAGAAGTCAGTATAATCAGCTACTATCTGCTCAAAAGTCTCCTGCTCATAATCAACTAAATCCATCTTGTTGACTAAGACAGAAATCTGATCAATACCTAACATGGACAACATATAACAGTGTCGTTTAGAGTTCTCCTGGATCCCCTCATTAGCATCAATCACTAACAGACCTGCTTCGGCTCTAGCAGCTCCTGTGACCATATTCTTCAGGAATTCAATATGGCCTGGTGCATCTAAAATTATGTACTTTCGTAAGTCAGTCTCAAAGAAGACTCGCGCGGAATCAATCGTAATCCCTTGGTCTTGTTCATCTTTGAGAGCATCTAAGAGAAAAGCATACTCAAATGGTTTAGAGTTGCGACGACAAGTTTCTTTAACTTCCTCTAATTTACCTTTAGGTAGTGAATCAGTATCTGCTAAGAGACGGCCAATGATAGTACTTTTTCCGTGGTCAACATGGCCGGCAATGACTATGTTCATGTCTTGATCTTTACTTTTATCTACATCATTTATATTATTAGTCATAATTTCGCTCCCTTCAACACACTTTTAGTTTACAATTAACAGTTGACGGTTGACAGTTTATACCAGTTAACTGTCAACTTATTTCACTCTGCAGTTTTATTAATACCTCAGCAGCTTTATACTACATATATCCGTCTTTTCGTAACTCTTCGAGTCCTGCGCCTTCATCAGAGTCCTGAGCTCGGCCGTCTCGTTCGGCTACATCAGAGAATTTACCGCTTTTTAATTCTTCGATTACTTCGTCTACGTTACTAGCAGTAGATTCTACAGGATCAGTACAAGGAGCACAACCTAGAGAACGATAACGTTTACCTTCACCGCGATCATAATAGAGATCAACTATTGGGATTCCCTCTCGTTTGATATACTCCCAGATATCAAGTTCAGTCCAATCTAATAGTGGGTGAATCCGCACGTGAGTCCCAGGAGCAAAGTCTGTCTTATACTGACTCCAAAATTCTGGTGGTTGATCACCAATATCCCAATCATTATTTGTATCTCGCGGAGAGAAGTAACGCTCTTTAGACCGAGAACCTTCTTCGTCAGCTCTAACTCCTACAATTACACCTGTATAAGGCTTTTGGTTATTATCTACTTCATACTCGCCTGTTTCGTGATTCATTCGATATCGCTTCCAAGTACCATTTAGGGTCTTCTTTAGTGCTTCAGCCTTTAGATTCTTACAACATTGGGTATGATCTACATTACCCTGCGGATAAGTCTGATTCTCTTCTAGAGCTCGTTCGTTTTGGCCATAAATCATATCTAACTTCCACTTTCTAGCTAACATATCTCTATGTTCAATCATCTTAGGAATCTTATAGTCTGTATCAATATGTACCAATGGAAGTGGCACATGACCAAAGAAAGCCTTCCGAGCCAACCATAAAAGAACAGTACTGTCTTTACCAATTGACCATAACATACTTAAGTTATTGAACTCACTATATGCTTCACGAATGATATGGATACTTTTGTTTTCTAATTTGTCTAAATGATCCACGATTTGATCAACCTCCCAATAGTAGTTTACAATTTACAATTAACAGTTGACAGTTAAAACCTTAAAATTCTAAAAATACATTTACAACAGTTGATAATTGAAAATTGATAGTTGAGAGTTAAAAACTTTAAACCAATAATAAATCAAGTTCAAAATTATAACCTCAACCTTCGTATCTAGTATACAAGATAGAGACCAAACTTTAAAGTACAACCAGATCAAAATACAAATCAATCTCTACTAAATCACTGTGTTTAATTGATATTATAAGTTATCTAATATTATAACAATTATCTACCAATTTGCAAGCTGAAATCGAATCAACTTAGTAATCTACTAAAAAAGGATGAACCTAAAGTCCATCCTAAAACTAAATACTATTCTTCTGTAACCGCAATCTCTTGTCCTAGATTATAATAATCTTGATAATAAGCAAATGTCTCCTGTAACCCAGCCTGTAGATCATACTGTGGTTGCCAATCCAAAATCTCCTGCGCTTTATCATTAACTAAATAACTATGTTTAATATCACCTGATCTAGACTCTTGATAGGCTGGTTCTAAATCCAAACCTATAACTTGATTCATGATGTCTACTAGTTGATTAATCGAAGTCTGAACATTACAGCTAATATTGATAATTTCGCCATCTCCTTGCTCCAAAGCAGCTAAATTAGCCTCTGCAATATCATCAACATAGACAAAGTCTCTAGTCTGTTCACCATCACCAAAGATAATAGGTGGCTCGCCTTGTAAAAACTGATCAACAAAGATAGAGATAACGCCACCCTCTCCTTTAGGGTCTTGTCTAATCCCATAAGCATTAGCATATCGTAAGATAGTATAATCTAGATCATATAATTGGTGAAAGACCTTTAAATAATGTTCAGGAGTATGTTTAGAGACTCCATAATAAGAAATAGGATCAACAGGATGTTCTTCATCTACTCCTAAGTATTCAGGTTGTCCATAAACTGCTGCTGAAGAGGCATAAACTATCTTCTCTACATCATACTGCTGACAGTACTCTAATAAATTAACTGTCCCCGTAATATATAACGATAGGTAAGCCTTCAATAGTCATATTACCTATTTCTAGCTTTTCCCCCGTTTCACACCTAGCGTGAAATTTTCAAACTCACTAGGCGTTCTATCTTAGTTTAAGTTACTTCGATACAATCATTTCCTGCCCTAACCCAGTCATAAGTCGGCTAAAACCTCCTTTGACAGAGAATTCACCTTTGTTAGTCTTACAAGAACCTTATGATAAAATGACATACCTTGTAACCTAAACTAATGACTATTGGCTATTCCTAACCCTATTTTACTAAGGTATTATCGGTTTATGCCAACACTATCACTAATATTAAGGAGTGTTATCCACTTTCTGTATTTCACTCCACTATGTCATTGGCGTTAAAAGCCTACATATTATTAGGTTCCCCTGTTCCGAAAGACCCTACCTATTCATATACCTTTAGATTTCTCCTATGAGCCTGTATGAGTTGAATCTGTTCAACTATACACCCTGAAAGTGTATAAGGATTTTCATAACGTCAAATCTTACTCATCCCTCATACCTCAAACTTTGTTGAGATAACCATTTCTAGTTATTTAGTGTATAGACCCGTACATTCAGAGATTCGTCAGTACCTTGCGGTACATTCTAATCATGGGTATTTTATAGGCATCCAAGCTATAGGTTGCACCACCCGACTAAGGTAGTTTGCGTATAATTACGGCAACTCTCACCCGACTTCACCGAGCTTACCAGCAATGAGTATCTTAACCTACTCAAAGCAGTTCGGAGTATCAATGACAGTCCTTCAAGGCGTTACCCTATCATTTGACTGTTAAGGTCTTTCAGTTCTAGTAGATGCAGATTAAATCTGCCATACTAGGCAATACTTTTAATATCGCAACAGGTCGCACTAACATCACTATCAAAATCAGGCTGTTTGAGAGACTGTTGAACATCAATCTGAGCTCCATGATGAATAACATAATCAATCTGATTCTCTTCAAATACTTCTGTTAAATCATCTCTAATATCTAATTGATAAAACTTAGCTTGAAAATTTAAGTTTTTTCTCTTCCCAGTGGATAAATTATCAACTACAATTACCTTATTTCCTCTAGCTATCAATTTATCAACAATATGAGAACCAATAAATCCTGCTCCACCAGTAACTAAAACTGTTCTTTTTGCTGACATATTTATTATCATCCTCCTCTACCCAGCCCGCTATTTACAATTATTCCTTAATAATCCAAATATTTAATTTAAGATTCCTTATAAATTTACTGTTAGGACATTTGTCTTATTAAAAAGAAACAATCAAGTAAAATATATAGTATATTTCAAACTTTATTAATTTTTTATTATCATCGATTACTAATAAAACAAATTCTAATTTATTTTTCCTTACTCATAGGAATTAAATAAACATTCAAATTAATATACTTTTATAATTCAATTTTAAATAAAAATTGATAAGAAATCAACTATAGTGGTATTCTTATCCTAATTAAAATATTTACTAATTATCAACTATAAGTACAAATTTTATTAACTAATAAGATCATAACTCTTAAAAGCTATCTTATTTAATTTTTTTAGATTTTTTAAAGGTTCTATTAATTTCACTTACAAATCGGTATAATCTTTCTTTAATATCAATATCAGAAATTCCACTTTGAATTTCCTTTTCTATTTTTCTAAGTTGCCAAAAAGCATCTATTTTTAGTTTTTTAAGATGAACTTCATAAATAGCACCATTCATAATCAATTCGGTTTTTTCTTGAGGATAAAATAATTCTTCTTTTATTTTTTCTCCTTCACGCAAACCAATATATTCGATTTTAATATCTTTTCCGACTTTATAACCAGCATTTTTAATTAAGTCTTCTGCAATTTTTTTAATTGGTTTAGCTTCACCCATGTTTAATATATAAATATTTTTATTTTTTCCTATGTTACCTACTTTAAGAAGCAAATTAGCTGCTTCAGATTTAGACATGAAAAATCTTTTAGCTTTAGAATGAGTTAAAGTAACAGGCCCACCATTACATATTTGTTTTTCAAAAAGGGGTACAACGCTTCCAGAACTCCCATATACATTACCAAATCTAACTCCTAATTTAGTCATATTACTGGAAAACTGACTAATTAATATCTCCCCAACTCTTTTGGTTGCCCCCATAACATTAGTCGGCTTAACTGCTTTATCAGTGGATATATATATAAATTTTTCCACCTCATAATTATCAGCAATATCTAATAAGTTCTTTGTCCCGAAAATATTAGTCTTAATTCCTTCTACTATATTACTTTCTAAGAGAGGCACTTGTTTTAAAGCAGCAGCATGAAATACTATATCTGGTCTGTACTGTTCAAATACTCCTTTTAATTTTTCCTTATCTCTAATATTAACTATTTTAGGAATAACATTAGCATTTGTTTTTCTTTTTAGTTCACGATATATAAGATATAATTTGTTTTCATTTATATCACAAAGAATTATTTCAGAGACATTACTCTTACATAACTTTCTACAAAGTTCTGAACCGATCGAGCCTGCTCCACCTGTTACTAATACTTTCTTTCTAGTGTAAAAATTATTTTTTTGGAATTCTTCCATAAACACCCTCCCAACTACTAAATCAATTTATTTTCAAGTATTAAATAAACTTTTAGTTTTAACTAAAAAGTACAATTTTATACTGATAAAAATGCCATTATCAACTTTATAACTACAAAATAAGTATTAACCTTAAATTGACCTAATAATAGCTTCTAATAAAACAAGAATAAATTTAATCATTAACTTTATAAGCTAATATTTCATTACAACACATATCTATAAAATTGACTTTATAACAAATATTATTGATTTCATAAGCACTTTAAAATTTGATAAACTAGATTCTCCCTCTTTTCTTTCCTGAACTTCTACACAAATTTCCTTTATTATTAAACCATTTTTTTTAGCTTTTAAAATTGCTTCTACACCATAAAATTCATCCTCACATAAAAATGGAATAAATGTTTTTTTAAAAGCTTTAAACCCAGTTGTAACATCATTTAAACCTATAAATTTAGCCATTATTTTTTCCCCTAATCTAGGTAAACATTCACGGACTCCTAACACCAAATCAACCTGGTTATCAATTATTGGTTTAGTTAATTTAGGAATTTCAGAAACATCATGTTGGCCATCTGCATCCATAGTAATTATAATCTCACCTGTTGCTTTCTTTACTCCAGTAAAAATACTTTTTATATAACCTTTATTTTTTTTATGAGCTATGACATTTATATTCTCATTTTTAATTTGCATCAATTTTTGGAAAGTATCATCATTACTTCCGTCATCTACAACAATGATTTCATCAACATACTTCTTACTTTCAGAAACTATATTCTTAATAGTTACTTCCTCATTATAAACCGGAATTATAAGGCTAGTATTCATCTACTCTCACCTATCCTTGAGTTATAAACTCTTTTTTTTCTCCTCTAGATTTCTTTAATAACCAAATTACTTTATTTTGTTTAGTTTCAGCTACTAAACTACTTTCTGAACATCCTATTTCAGGAGGAAGAACCATTTCTATAGCATTAACAGGACAAGCTTTAATACAAGCTGCACAATCCCAGCAATCCTCAGGATACTCAATAAGCGCTTTATCTTTTTTTCGAACTATTAATCCACCAGGACATATGCGTTCACAACGTCCTTCATCTCTGTTAGGACATCCCATGCATTTATCTTGATTAATTTCAATAGTCATTCTTCCCCCCCCTACTTTTATTAGTAATATCTCTTTCAATAATTTCAATTGAGTTGCTTTCTAAATCTAATCTTGTGTTAATAAATTTTAACCAGTTCTGATCATCTTGTTCAGGAAAATCAACCCTAGTTTGATAACCAGGCCATCTAGTTTCTTGACGATAGATTAAATGTTCAATTAAAACCTGAGCTACATCAATTCGATCAATTACTTCATGAGCTTGTACTAACTCATATAAATTATCAGCTAATAATTTTTCGGTTTCACTCTTCAATTTTTTTAATTTATCTCTAGCCACTTTTAAATCATTTTCATTTAATTGATAATGTTTTTCTTTTCCTCCTGCATATTGTTCCATTATTTCTTGTAATTTGTTTTCTATATTTTCAGGATGCAAACCATTATTTGAATCAATTGGTTTCTTAATTCTTTTTAATTCATTAGTTACTTTTGCTTCATCAATTTTAATCTTTTCTGCATCATTATTTATATAATCAACAGCTGATAGAGCTGCAATTTTACCTTCTACAAAAGCCCCACTAGCATATTTTTTAGGAGCCCCTCCTGCTACATCTCCAGCAGCATATAATCCATCTAAAGTAGTCTTGCGATTAACATCTACCCAATAACCAGCTTGACAATGTCCTCCAACAATATAGGGTTCAGATCCAGAAATAGGAAATTTTATTTTTCTCCCCGAAGAAAACTCTTGTTCTAATTTTAAAATTAGATCTGGAGACATATTCAAAAATGATTTATATAATTCCATTCGTTCCTCAACATTAAAATCTTCTAAAACCATATAACAGGGACCTCGTCCTGCTTTTTCTTCTTCAATTGTAGCATAAAGTCTCATAGCAGTATTTACATCTTCATATTTATCCAAATATTCTTCTCCTAAATTATTCACTTGCCGAGCTCCAGAAAAAGCTAAAGTACCTGTCGGAGCAAATACATCTTTAACTCTTAGAGCTACAAACCGCATTTCAAATGTGGTCATCTCTGCTCCAGCCCTAATCCCCATTGCATATCCAGCTCCAGTATTAAACGGGGGATACCACATTTTATGTCTAGCAGTTCCAGAATTATTTGGTTTATAAATTCCTGCTGCTCCACCAGTAGCACAAATTACAGCCTTAGACTTAATCACATAAAAAATATTTTCCTTAACATTAAATGCAAAACAACCTTTAACTTTATTATCTTCAATAATATAATTAGTAGCCATTGTTCTGTTCAAAACATTTATATTAGTATCTTCTACTTTTTTAGCCAGAATTGGTTTAAGTTTTTCACCTTTAATCTTTATACTCCGCGAACTACGTGCTATGTAATTCCCCTCTTCATCTTTTAAAATAGGAAGTCCCCAATTTTCTATTGTCTCTGTAACTTCATTAACATGTTTACCAATACTCAATACCAAATCTTCTCTAATTAAACCATTAGAATCATTTTTAACATACTCTAAATAACTTTCAGGAGTTTCCCCAGAAGTAATATAAGCATTAATAGCATTAATTCCGGCAGCAAGGCATCCACTTCTCTCAATGTGTCCTTTTTCTATAATTAATACATCTAAATTTAGGTTTTCTTCTTTGGCAGTTACTCCAGCAAAACAGCCAGCTGCTCCTCCTCCAATAATTAGTAAATCCGTAGATAGAGTCTTTACTTCCATTATCTTCACTCCTTATTTATCCGACTGATCATTATGGCACTTCATTCACTGAATGAATAAATACTACTGGGTATAGACATTAGTAATCCATACCCAGTAATAAATATATATTTAAGACATAAATCGATCCTTATACTGAACAATTACATCTTGAAACTCCTTTAGATTGGTAAGAATTTCATGTACTCCCTCTTCAACACTAACTGGTTTTTGATTTAATAATTCATTCATAAATCTATCATTAGCCATTTTCATTTTATGATCTTCTTTTTCTTCTCTTGGATTAGAAATATGCTTAATTTCTGTTTCTAATCCTAATTCATCAGCCGAATTCTTAACTGCTTTAGCTAATCGAATAATACTTACTGGTTTAAGAGTTTGATTATAGACTTTAAATTCTCCATCATTCTCTAATTCTACAGCATTTACTAAAGATTGAACAGTATC
Organism: Halanaerobaculum tunisiense; assembly: GCF_054657635.1. NCBI lineage: Bacteria > Bacillati > Bacillota > Clostridia > Halanaerobiales > Halobacteroidaceae > Halanaerobaculum > Halanaerobaculum tunisiense. Next base: position 286,569 of record NZ_BAAHYI010000002.1, on the reverse strand, counting down.
CTGTAAAGAAACCATTGGCTTACGTTGTTCACCTTTTCCATAGACTGTAATCGGATATCCAGCAAGTGCCATGGCACAGAATCGATTAATAACTACTCCAAAATAATAATCAAAATCAAATCTAGTATTCAATCGTGGATCAAGATTAGTTTCTTCTGTCTCTGTTCCATAAACAATTGCAGTTCGAATATCTGTAACAGAAAGCCCCCATTGCTTATTAGCCAGCCAAAGATTATTAACATCATTACACTTGCTCATATGATACCAAGAACCAGCCATTCCTGGGAAGGGAATAGTATCTTTTCCATCTTTGTATTCTACTTCAAAAAGTCCTTCTGGTATTTCAAACTCAGGTGCTCCATATGTTCCAGTAGTAGTAGTTTCAACAAAATGAGTATCCTCTAATCCTAATTCTTTAAGTCCCCACAATAAATTTCTAGTAGATTGATTATTATTGTGCTGAGTAAAGTTAGCTCGTTCACCATTAATTTGTGAATAAGGAGCCGATGGCTGAGCGGCTGTATGTAAAACAACTCGTGGTTCATATACTTCTAATATTTGATTAACAAAATCCTTGTCAGTTAAATCTCCTTCAACAAAAGTCAAATTATCAATTCCATTTTCTTTAGCAGCTTGAATTCTAGTCTCCATATCTTCAACTGGTAAAGCAGAGACTGAACCAACCTCTTCTAACCATCTTCGTCGTCCAAAATTATCCACTCCGATAATTCTTTCATTTGGATATTCTTTACCTAACTTTAACATTGTTGGCCATCCTACATATCCATCTGCACCTGTCACTAAAATTGACATCTTATAATTCCTCCTCTTTATTTAAATAAATTATATCTTAACAACTATATTTGAATAACCTTAATTCCCTCATTCTCATATTCTTTAATCTTTTCATAAATTTCTTGCCTGTACATAATTGTAGTAATTACAATTGCATCAGGATTTAGTTCTTTAATTTTATCTGGAGATTGAATTAAATAATCATCATAATAGCTACCTTGTTTTGATTGATCATCATCAACAATCCCTGAAATACTGAGATTCATCTCTTTTAATGATAATATTGCTACACTTGCTGCTTCTCCTGCTCCATAACATACAACTTTATTAATTTCCTCTTGAACCAATAAATTCATTAGATTATTTTTTACTTCTTTCCTAGTCTTCTTGTATACTTTTTCTAACTCAATCATATAAGCAAATAAATTTCTATCTTTATAATCTTGTCCAAAAGTAGTTAAGTAATACTTCATATTCCTAGAAGATTGAACTTCTTTTTCTAGTAATCCTTCTTCTACAAATTGTTTAATATAGTTGTTAACCATAGAAGGAACAACACCAATTTTATCTGCTAATTCACTTTGACTTATATTTGGATCTTTAGCAATTTCCTTCAACAACAATACTTTCTTTAATTTGGAAGAAGGGGTTAAATATTTCAATACAACCATAAAAATCATCCTTTAGTTCATTCATTGATTGAACAACTTAATTTTAACATAAATAACAAATTTATTCAAGTCTATTCTTTTGTAACTGCTACCTCATCTTCAACCTTAGAAATCGAAGTTAATAATTCGTAAAAAGCATCTCTAACTGTTAATTCAGGATCAAGTCCTAATTCATTTTGAATTTTTGATATATCAAAAGTGAACTCTTCCAAATCAATTTCCTTTTTTCCCGCCCCACGATCTTCTAAATGTTCTATAGGAACAGTATAACCTAATATTTCCTCAGCTACTTCATTAGCTGTTTCTACTACTTGATTGACACTTATATTTTCATAACCACCTAAATTATAAGTACCAGAAGCTTCTTGTTCAATTGCTAACTTATATGCTTTAGCTGTATCCCTAACATGTAAGAAGTTTCTGATCTGCCTTCCAGTTCCAAATACAGTCATAGGTTCTTTGTTTAAAATCTTATCAGCCATAATATTAATTAACGACCTTTTTTCGCACAAACCTTTACCATACATATTAGATTGTCTGAAAATAACAGACTTCATACCATATAATTCTTCTGCTGCATTTATTAGATGTTCACAGCTCCTTCTTAAATTACCATAAAAGTTTATTGGTTCAGTTGGAGTATCTTCATCAATATATTTAGGTGGATTACCTAAAGTAGCAAATGAAGAAGCATAAATGAACTGCTCAACTCCTTCTTCAACAGCGGCATCAACTAAATTTTTAGTTCCTACTAAATTATTTACTGCAGCTTTTTTATCCTTATCTTCACACAATGGAATTCCTGTCATTCCTGCAAAATGAATAACTACATCTACTCCTTTTACCATTTCCTTCGCATCTTCTTCACTTCTAACGTCCATATTTTCAACTTCAATACCATGAATTTGCTCTACTGTTCCAATAGAAAAGTTATCTACAGCTCGAATATCCTTAAAATCAGGATATAATGTATCTACTACTGTAGACCCAATAAATCCTGCTGCACCAGTTACTAATATTTTCATTTTAAATTCCTCCTTTATAATAATTTAGTTTCTTATACCTACTTTCCATTTAAAATTTTTTCATACTGCTTCATCATTTGTTTATAAGTATATTTCTCTAACAATTTTTGTTTTGCTCTTTCACCTAGTTCTTCAGCTGAATCTTCATTATTCAATAAATAAATTAATGCTTCTATTATTGCTTCTTCATTATTAGGTTCAATCAATATCCCTTCCTTTTTATTTTTAATTACATCAGGCATTGCTCCTACTCTAGTTGCTATAATAGGCAAAGAAAAAGCCATAGCTTCTAATAAGGAAAAAGGCATTCCTTCTTTTAATGAAGGAATAATAAATAAATCTGCTATATTTAAATAAGGGGTTACATCTTTCACTTTCCCAACAAATGTTATATCTTTATTTAATCCATACTTTTCTACCTCTTTTTTCATCTTACGTTTTAAAGGTCCTCCTCCTACTAATATCACTTTAATTTCTTCAAAAGATAAATATTTTTCTTTAAGTTTACTTAAAGCCTTTATTAGAATTTGATGACCTTTATTTTTGTAAAAATTAGCTATAGATACAATATACTTGAATTCTCCCCCTTGCTCATTATCATCTAATTTAGTAGATGTCATATATATTTTTTTATTATAATTATTAATTTTCAAGCCATTAGAAATTTCAACCAATTTATTAGAAGATATATTGATTTCTTTTGCTGTTTCTATATCTTTACTAGAAACACAAACAATCTTATCAGAAAAAAGCGAAGCCATATATTCTAAAATCTCATATAGTTTTCTTTTATAAAATGGTAGCGGTTCGTTAAAAACAAAACCTCCTGCTTTAAACAATACCTTTGAACAACCAGTCAACTTTGCAGCAATTCTTCCTAATATACCTGCCTTGGAACTATGACAAAATACGATACCATAATTTTCCTTGGAAAAATGTTTTAATAACCAAAGAAACATTTTGCTATCTTTAACTAAAGAAATTTCTCTTACTAAATTTTTGTTAGTAATTATTTTAATACCTGATTTCTTTAGTTTTTCTACTAGTAAACCGTTTTCTGAAGTTAGTAAAGTAATATCATATTCATTTTTAAATTCATTAATAAAATCAAAAGCAAATTTCTGTGCTCCCCCCCATTCAGAAGTAGTTATAAAATAAAGTAACTTAGAAATGTGATCTCACCCCTTATGAAAAATATTATATATAGCATTATTAAATTCAGAACAAATCTTATCAATACTATTTTCTCTTAAAACTTTTTTATAAGCTGTTTCACCTAATTCTTCAATTTTATTTTTATCATTAAATAAAATTTGTACTTTGGATAATAATTGTTTTTTATTTATTTCATCAACTAAATAACCATCTTTATCATTTTCAACTTGTTCCTTAATCCCCCCAAAACTATTTGCAATTACTGGGAGTTTGAAAAACTGAGCTTCTAAAATTACTGACGGATAAGCATCTCTATAACTAAAATATAAAAATAAATCAGATTTTTTATATAATCTTTCTATTTCATCTTCATAACCCAATAAAATAATTTGTTTTTGTAAATTATTTTGTCTAATAATCTTTTTTATTATATCCATGTATTTACCCGCACCAGCTATTTTCCATCTTATATTATTTCTTTTAATAAATTCTTTTAAAGACACTATAGCTCTTTTTAAAGCTCTAGCTTTTCCTAAAAAGTTAAAATTAGTTACTGTTAATATAACTAAAATTTTGTTTTTAGATAATATATTTATATGATTTTTAGGGGAATTCTCTATTAAAAAAAGTGGTGTTTTTACTACTTTCACATTTTTTTCTGATATATTTTTATTTCTCCTTAACACAATATTTTTTAAATAATGAGAAACAGGTAAAATTCCATCTAAAAATTTAAATGATATTTTAGCAGCTGAATATCGAATATAAACTATTAGTTTCCAAAAAAAACTTTCCTTTTTTATTTCAGATTCCCTTTCTGCCCAAAAATCTCCCCTTAATCGAACAAACAAAGGAATACTTCCTATAAATTTAAAGAACAATAACATAAGTGAAGGAACTCCAGGATTATCTGTTAATAACAAATCTGGTTTTTGTCTTAAAAAAGTAAATAATAATTCCTTAAATATCAAAGTTATATTTTTCCTTTCCCCATTTTTCCCTCTTAAGTTTATTACCTCCAGTTCATTTCTTTTATTTAAAGGGATCGAAGTTTTTCTAAATCGATTCCCCCCTAAAAACAATATTTTCATTATCTACCCACTCCCTGACAAGTATAAAATATTAAATTCTATATTCAATTATGCATTGTTTCTAAATAATCAAGTATTTTTTAAAATAATTTCATAGTCCATAGTCCTAAATTAAGCAGCTTGTGAATGAGATTTTCTATTTAGTCATTTTCTTCTCTCAATTGCTTTTTAATGATTGTTTTTACGCTCTTGAATAATCTCATTAGCTTTATCTTTACATTTATCATATAGTGTAACAAAATCAATACTTTGATGTAAATGACTATTATTATAGTATTCTATGAAATTAATAATGTCCTCTTGAACTTCATAAAAGCTCTCATACTTGGGTTTGACATAAATATTTTCATGCTTAATAGTTTTATGAAACACTTCAATTTTACCATTAGTCTCTGGATGTCTAACAGCAGTTCTGATAGAAACAAGTTGAGTACCATTATCGCTGATTAAAGTTGTTTTTTCATCATCAGGAACTTCAAATAAATCAGCTTTAAATAAAGCTTTACTCATGAAATCCTTCATATCATCAGTAGTCATAGTAAAAGATCTTTTACTATGAACAATATAACAAGAATAACAATCTAAAGCACTAATCAAATAAACATGTTTATCTTTAACAGGAACATAAGTAATATCTATGTGCCACATTTGGTTTGGCTGTTTAACTTTTATATTTTACCATCAGCTTTCTTTTCTTGATGTTAGCTTTAAGAACTCTATAAACACTTAAAGGAGAAACATATGCTATATCATTTATATTGCATTTAATAAGCTAGTTTCCTATGTCATAAATCTAGGTGTTCTAAAGCATAATCTATAGTTGCTTGTTTTTCTTCTTCTAAAAGACTATAAGGACATGATTTAGGACTAGATTTATGTTTTTTAAATCCTGATACAATTAGCTTTAAAATTTCGTTTCTAGCGATAATAGCGATCTGGATTGAGTTTTAGTATCTTACATATATCTTTGATACTAAGTTCTGATTATTCAATAATATCCATTAATTTATGCTTTTTATCACTGGATAGCCATTCATCTTTAAGATTATCACGAAGCTCTATGTGTCGTTTTTTTAAGATTTATAGCTCAGTGAAAAGTTCTACTACGGTTTCTTTAAGTCTTTTTTTACTTGCTTTAGTTTTTCTTTTTCAGGATCTCTTTTATTACCGTGATTGAAAACTTTATCAGCATTATCTAATAATTTTTCTTTCCACTGATAAAATTGATTTTCGTAAATGCCATGTTTGCGACAAGTTTCAGAAATATTACCATTTTCTAAGGCTTCAAGAACAATTTTTAGTTTCTCTTCAGAAGATATCTTTTTGTGTTTACCCATTGTTAATTTCCTCCTTTGACTATAATTTGGGAGGAAGAAAACGACTTTATCAAAGACTATAAAAATTTTTTCGAAATTTACTTCATGAGCTTAAAAACATTATAAATTATTGGCTCTTTAATTGTTGTGAAAAATAATCTGTGCTGTAATTGAAGTCTGTTAGAAAATAATTACAACAGACTTCAACCTTTGGTTTTAATTTTGTTCTACATGAAAGCCACGAATAATATATATTAAATTTTTTTAAATTAGTTACTCCATATCCTATTCGCCTTATTAACTTGATTTTATTATTTATTCCTTCATCAAAACCATTACTTATCTTAGCCTCAAAAAAGTTTAATAATTTGTCTTCCCAATTTTCCACTGTTTTATTAGTTTCTAAAAATGGTTTTGAACCACTATTTTAGCATTTGGAAACACCTCTTGAGCCATTGAATTATAGGCACTCTACATATCCATTGAGATAGCTTTTATATTCCTTTTAACCTCTTTTGGGCATTCCTGTTCAAAAGAGGTTATCAGGTCATCTTTCTTCCTGCTTGGAAGAATAGCAATTAATTCTTTCTCTTTTGGATCAGAAATTGCTACAGCATATTCATGCTTTTCACGAATTGAGAACTCATCTATACTTAAATATTCTATTTCATCTAAATTTATATCCTCAATCAATTATTTAGGCTTATCTTCTACTGAATTTGAAATAGAAGTATAACTTACTTCTATTTCTTTAGCTATGCCTGTATAATCTCTTCTTTGAGCTAAATCCACTATATATTCATCTAATTTTTTAGTTTTTCTAGAATATTTATCAATAATTTCATATTATTCGTTGAATGAATTGCTATCACAGCTCTTACAACGATATTTTTTCAATCTAATTATAACCTGATTTCCTTTGATAGGAATATCTTTTATATTTTGCTATCTACAATCATGAACTTTGTCAGTAATAGAACCGCAATTAGGACATTTCCACTCCTTCTTTTTAACTTCTGTTATAAAGATATATACACCATCTAAAATTAATAAATCAGTAATAATTAAATCTGGCAAATGCACTTTTATTTTTTGAATTTACATATTTTTATTCACTACATTAATCAGAAACCAAAAAAAGATTTTCTCTAATATTAGGGGGTCAAACCGAGGTTATGAAAAATCATAGTTGTAAATGGAAATGTTTCACTATGATTATTTATAAAAAATTTAAACAAATAAAAATACATAAAAAATATAATATAATAATTAATAAGCACTATTTTATTTGCTCTATTACGAACTGAAGATATTACTAAAGGAACTAAAATATAATATAACATATTTGTATATAATGATAATCTCCCACCCCAATTACTAAAATATCCAACATATTTAAATGGTATATTCAATAATGACAAATTAATAATTGGTTCAAAAAACTTATTTTTATAAATAATTGATTTTTTAAAAATAAAAATTGGAATAATGATTGGTAATATATGTAATAAAAATCCAACTCCTAAATCAATATCATTAATTAAATAATGTGAATAACTTGAGAATAAATCTATTTTTAATAGTAAATTCAAAAAAAAGTTTGTAATTAATGGCGTTAATAAAATTGAAAAATAATAAATTATATTCTTTAATAAATTATATTTTTTATATCGAATATTAACTAAAAGGTAAAAAAACAAGCATATTGCAGCACTATTATGAAACATTGTTGCTATTATTATAAATAAAAAATATTTTAATAATTCTTTTTTATAAATATATCTCAAAGAAAAGAACACAATAGACATAGCAATCATTTGTCTAATTCCATTTAATCCAAATGCAAAATGCATAGAATAATAAACAAATAAGGCAATTGGAATAGAAATTTTATCTTTAAAAAAATCTATACCAAAAATTATAAATAAATGTATCAAAAATGATGATAGAAAAAAGATACTAAGTGGTTTTTCAAATAAAAAATAAGCAACTTTATTTAAGACAAAATATAATGGTTCATTAATATATTTGGGCCATATTCTACTGAATTTCACAAAATTAATTTGCTTAAATATTCTTACATAAGCTTGATAATCTGTTCCCACATTATACCTAATAGAAGAAATGATAACAGGTGGAGTAATTATCAATAAACACCAAATAGCTTTCTTCAGAAAGTAATATCTTTGTTTCCTATAAAAAAATCTATTTTGGTATACTTTCGCAATTAATAACGAAATTCCAAATGCAGATAAGTATATAAATAATGAAATTAATTTATTCATAAAATTCCTCCGTTAAACAATCTCGGTTATGTTAAAAAATATTTAGGTTTTATTTAATATCAATTAGGAAAGTATATAGTACCAAACTCATCTCTCTAATACCATTAAACATGTCCTAAACCCCTGATAGATTCAACTTGATTAATAAACTCCTTTGAAATAAATAATCCAGACTAGAGTGAAGACGATTTTAATTATATTTTTTAATATAATCATCAACCGAACTTTTACAATCTAATATATTTTCGTAATCAGATTTATGATAAATATCTTCTTTCTTCAAAGTACCATGAAAGCTTTCTATATAAGCATTTTCCTTGGGTGTATCAATAGTTATTCGCTCATGTTTTATTTCAATTTCTTCATCAGATTTAAGCTCTCTTAAATAATCCTGAAAATCTTTGCTACGGAACTGAACACTATTATCTGTTCTAAGTATTACATTTTCTACATCTCGATCTTCAAGTGTTTCTTTTAAGGCTTCTAAAGTTTCATCAGTTCTGCGCCTTAAGCTGATTTTATGACCAATTATTTCTCTTGTGTAAACATCTATCAGATCAAACATATAGACCCAATTCCCTGTACTGTCTAAATACCACTAAACCATATCCATCTGGCACATTTGATTTAGAGCATCTATTTCATGTTCTTGACTTTGGTTATATTTCTCTGGTTTTGGGCTATTTTGTTTTTGTAATAAATCCAATTCTCCCATAATCCGATGAATACGCTTATGATTGACTATTATCCCTTCTTTATTTCTGATGTAGTTCGTAATCATTCTATAACCGTAATATGCGTATTTAGAAGTGTATTCTTTTACTAAGTTTATTACTTCTTGTTCAGAAACTTTATTATTATTTTCATCAAAAGCTGGGATCCCAGAATAAAGATAATTTTCAGGAGTATCTTTATCATTTTCTTGTTGCAATTGATAATAGTAAGTACTTTTAGATATATTTAAAGCTTTACAAGCTTTTTTACTGAATAATCTCTCTATGTAAGAGATTTAACAGCTTCAACTTTATCAGAAGTGGTTAATCCAACCATGGTTTTTTTGAAATATTTCTATTTGAGTTTCTTTTTCACCAATAATCTTTTTCATGCGTTCATTTTCTTCTGTCTAATATCAATAGAGAGCGTTACAAGAAAGTTAATATTTGTTTTTTAACTTTCTTTTTATTTTCAATAAAAAAATTATAAAAGAAACTGGAAAATAAGATATTACATAGTATAAGTATTTTCTCTTGTTAGTAATATAAGGTAATATTTTTCTAGCAGATTCTCCCTTCTTATATAATATATAATTCTCCACTCTATCTATTAATTTATTATTTATATATATATTATTAAATATATTGTCATCTAATCTGTATTTCTTAATATTATTTACTAATTTATTAGTAAAATTAAATTCTAATAAATGTTCTCTATCACATGCCCTATTAGAAGCATCTTGATGGTATACAGCTAAAACTTTATCAGAAAAAGCAATATTATAATTTAAAACAATCCTAAACCACATATCTAAATCTTCTCCATGGGTAAGATTTATATCAAAATATCCAACTTCATCAAAAATCTTTCTAGATATAACTACACTAGAAGCACTAATTAATGAATTCTTTAAAGTATATTTGAAATAATTATCAACTTTCCCTTTAAAACCTTCTTGTAAATTACTATATTTTGCTCTTTTAATTGAATTATCATCTTTATAAAATTCATAAGCAGTTGCATAAGCTCCCATATCAAGATGATTTTTTCTTAATTCAACAATTTCTTTTAAAAAATCATTTTTCCATTCATCATCAGCATCTAAAAACCCAATTAATTCATATTTAGCTTCTTTGATTCCTCTATTACGAGCTACAGAAACTCCTTGATTATCCTGCTGAATTAATTTCACTCTATCATCGTTATATTCTTTTACTTTAGTTGCTCCATCATCTGTTGATCCATCATCAACCACAATAATCTCAAAATTTTGGTGACTTTGATTTAAAACAGAATCAATGGCTCTCTTGATATGCTTTTCTTTATTATAAAGTGGGATTACAACAGAAAAATAGATATTATCCATAATTCTCCTCCAAAATCTATGTATTTAATTTATCTCCAAAACTTTTTCTAAATAATCAAAAGCTTCATTTCTTTCTTCTTCTAAAATAGAATCAACATGAGAAAAATCAATATTAAAAATATCTTTATTATTTAATCTTTTTCCAAATCTATCAGCTAACTCAAACTTATTTAACAGTGTTTCTAATCTAGATATCATACTTGCTTTAGTACCTTGGCGATTATAAACCACAAAAGGTCTATTGAATAAAATAGAAAAAATTGTCCCATGAAAAGAATCAGTAAAAATAATTTCAGCAAAATTAAAATAATCTAAATATTCAGCAGGACCTTCAATAAATCTTTGTTTATCATTTATATCTGCAAGATTTACTATTTCCAAATCATTATCTTCAGCAACTTTTTTTATCCGTTGATTCCATTTATCTAATCTATCTCCAATTATATATGTTAGTAAATATTTTTTACTTGGTTTTTTAGAAGATTTGTTAGCAATTTTCATCCATTCTTCTTTAGTAATTAACATAGTAGGATCCACAAGAACTTCTGCATCTTTACCAGTTAATTTCTTTATAATATTAGCCCCTGCTTCTTCTCTAACTGAAAGATAATTAAAGTCATTTAACCACTGTTTATAAATTTTTTTATGAGAATTAGGAATATCAGCTACTCCAAAACTAGGAGAAAAAGCAACTTTCTTATCTTTAGAAGTAAAATCTAAAAATTCAAATGAAGGATATTTATTATAATATGGATTCCATACCTGATCACTACCTGTTACAAAATAATCAAATTTATTATTTAATTCATTAGTAACTATATATTCTTCTTCCGTTAAATATTTTTTTGAAAACTCTTTAAATTTAAGTGTCTTTTCAGATATTTGCTTTTTATATCTATAATTCCAAATTTTATTTTTAATCCTCTTAGTAAGTACTTTATATATATCACTTAAATCTTTATTTTTTATTTTTTTTATTTTGTTTAAAAATCCATTTTGGTCATTATTTGCATTATTCTTTTTTATTATTGTCTCAACTTCAAAATTTAAAGATTTTAAAATTTGTTCTACAGCATAATTCTGTAATCTATTCCCATAATTAAAGTAACCATTTAGAGTTATAATCCCAATCTTCTTTTTCTCTTTCATATCTTACTTCATCCTCCTTAATTATTAATTTATTTCATATAACTAAGTGATTTTCTAACAATTCTTTTCGGCAACGAGAATATACGTCTAATTATATTTAACTTATTTAATTTATCCATTTTTTCTTGCATAATACTGCTAAATTCATCAAAATCAATCCTATTATCTTTAACCTTTTTCCACATTTTTTTACTTGCTTCCTGCATTTCATCTTTATATTCAACTTCTTTTTTTAAAAATAAATTAGTTGTCTGATTAGGATTTACTCTTTTTTTGGGATAGAAACCTTCTTTATCACTTACTAATGAAAGTCTATATGATAATTTATCTCGTTTGATATTAATTACTCCCTGCTGGCTTGAGATTACTTTATCTGAAGAAATAGGATTTAATATAATATCTTTATTTTCTTTACCTTGCATTAGTAATTTTTCAATTTCTTCATTACGAACTGCTAAAAGGTTTGTTCCTCTACTATCTTGTGTAAACTCAGATAACCACGCATCCATAAGTGTTACATCTGCCAGTTCTGAAAACGTATCATCACAATAACTACAAGAATTATATGTAAACCAACGATTACTCCAAGCTTTTCCAATTCCATCTTTGAAGTAAATTTTGCCATTATTATTTTTATTTTCAAAATGAAAATAAAAATTATTTGCTGTCTGATCATCACTATTATTTCTATAACTAACTTCTTCTATTTCATCTTCAAAACCAGACAATTGAGCAATATAATTAGTGAATTCTTTACTTTTAAGTTGTCCACAAACTAAACCTACAGAAAAGATTATTCTATCAGCTAACTTTTTATTTTTTTCTTTAGCTAATTCAACTGCTTTCAGAAAACAAGGTAGTCCAACTATAGCATATTTACCATCTTGTTTTAAAACTTTTTCAATCACTTCAGATAACTCTATTGGATAATAAGCTGAGCCAGAACCTTCTCTTAAAGTTTCAATACTAGCAGCAATTTGATACTTAAATAATTTTTCATTATCCCTATTTGGCTTAACATTAATAACATAATCAACATAATCATTTTTTAATAATTGCTCTAATAGCCAAGTAGTTAATCCACCAGATGCACCTTTTTCCCTAAAACCATTTGTCATTGCATATCCAGAATAAGTATTTAAGTAAAAACCCAAATTATCATCATAATTTAGATTCTTAGAAAATTTATTTTTTGCTAACTCATCTTCATTTTGATTATCATTAAAAGGACATATATCTAGACACAAACTACAACCATCAATACATTCACCAGTTAAACAAGAATTGTATTCACCATATTCATTAAAATCTATTACCAAAGCGTCATTTGGACATAATGCAACACACATACCACAACCTATACATAAATCATTATCTACTATTTTATTAATTACGTTAATAATTCCACCTCCAACCTATCTATCTTATTTTAAATAAGACAAAACATCTTCCTTATCCTTTTCATCAATAACATATTTATAAATTAATATAACGAACGGGATATTCGCTAATGTTCCTTTTATAATAAAATTAACTATACTTATATTTGAAATAAAAATATTACTAATCCATAATATAATAATAGTTGGAATTATCAATAAAAGAGTTTTAAAACAAGTTTCTTTAAAGAAACTATATATTTTTAATCCTAATTCTTTTTTATAATAATAATTCATAAATAAAACATTACCTAATATCATAGCTATTGCTGTTCCGAAAGCAGCTCCAATAACTCCAATAAGATCTATTAAATAAATACTGATGAAAATATTAACAATAGCATTTATTAAATACACTATAGATCTAGTTTTATGTTTATTTTTAGCATATAATATCTTAAAACCTGTAGTTTGAAAAAGGGGAATACTTAAAGGAATCATAATTATTAAAGTATACTTATACGCTTCAATAAAATTTTTCCCTACCCATAAGATTATAAATTCCTTTCCTAGAAAAATAAAATTAATCAATATTATTATAACTATTAAAAATTGATAACGAGAAGCCTTTTTAAAAAAAGATAAAATCTTATCTTTAGATTTATAATCAGAAACCATATTAGTTAATTTAGGCAAAAACGCTCCTGTAAAGCTTGAAGCAATAGTCTTATAATATCTTATGATTTGTTGACTAATTGAATAGACTGCAATTTTCTCTGTAGAAGTAAATATTCCTAATAAAATATTATCTGTTTTCCAATATATTTGATCTGTAACAATCCCCAAAAACACATAAAAAGAATAAGTACCAAATTCATTTTTGAATTCAGGATCTAATTTATCTAACGAAAATTTTAGACCTAATTTTTTAATATTAAACACAAACCAAGATAAATTTAATAATTGACTAGTAGTAAAATCTATAATAAATAAAGTTAGTATTCCAAATCCCATTTTAAACAAAATAACAATTAAAATAGCTCTTAAAATAGATTTAGCAACTCTAGTTCCATAAAAATAGTCATACTTATTAAAACCTTTAATAACAGCAGAAAAAGTCATTGCTGGTAATTGAAGCAAAGAATTAATTAACCCGATCATAAATATTTTTTTTCCCACATCTACTTCTGATGCAGCTAAATTAAAATATGAACCAAAATTAAAATATACAATTAAACCTACTAAAAAACCTAATACAGCAACACCAGAATAAATCAACAAACTATAAGTTACTACCGTGTTAATTTTTTTCTTTTTCTCCTTCGTATTATAAAGAGCGGTAAAACGGGTAACAGCATTACCTAAACCCAAATCCAAAATACCAATATAGCCTGTCAATGAATATACTAATCTCATTAAACCATAATCAGAATTACCTAATGATGAAACAATAAAAGGTAATAGAAAAAAACCCGTTAACATTTTAACAGCTAAATTTATATATGAAAGTATGACATTTTTTTTCGTTCCAGTATATGATTTTGACATATATTAACTCCTTCAATATTAATTATTGTTAATTTACTAAAATATACAATAATATTAATTTATTTCTATCTAGCTCCATCTCCTAATATCATAACTAGAGCTGTTCTAAACATAATCTTTAGATCCAATAATAAATTCCTCTTCTTAATATATAACTTATCTAAGCGATATTTTTGCCCTGGAGTTATATCATAGCCACCTTTTACTTGGGCCAACCCTGTCACCCCAGGCGTCACTAATAAACGATTCTTGAAGCCAGGGTACTCTTCATGAAATTCTTCGGTTAAGCAAGGTCGCTCTGGCCGAGGGCCAATCAGTGTCATCTCACCTTTTAAGATATTTATAAACTGAGGGAGTTCATCAATCCGTGTCTTACGGATAAACCGACCTACGTTAGTTACTCGCGTATCATTCTTTTTGGCCCAGACTGCTCCTGTATCGGCTTCGGCATTTTCTACCATTGATCTAAACTTATAGAGAGTAAACTCCTCGCCATGTTTACCTAAGCGAGTCTGTTTAAAGATGATTGGGCCCGGACTCTCTAATTTAATGGCAATTGCTGTCACTAACATAATAGGAAATGTTACAACTAAGCCTACCACCGATACTACAATATCCACCAACCGCTTAATAGCTAGATATCCTGTCTGGCCTATGGTTTTGTCTTCAATAGACTCTATATTAAATTCCTCTACTGCCTCAGCTAATACTCTACTTTCTGCTTCTGACACTTTTATCCCTCCAGCTTAGTTAATTACTTCTCTATTACTCATATTTTTCCTACATTATTCGACATATTTCAACAATTTCAACTACTGTAAAAATAATCTATTTAACAACCATCTTTATTATAACAAATAATAGTTAAATATCAAAAACTTAAGTGAATTTACAATTAAAAAATAAACCTTATTTAGTATACCTATTATATAATTTCCAATAATTATTTAATGTACTCAACCACACTATATTCTCAATTATAAATTATCCATTCTCAATTACCAATTAACCCTAAAGCCTGCTTTAATCTCCCCACTACAGAACTAGATTGGGGCTGATATCTCTGGGCGAGAGACTGGCTAGTTACCTGCTGGTCACTGACAATCTGCTTAGCTACCTGGAAATACTCTGCTGGCTTAGCTCCTAATTCTTTTAGTCGCTGCGTACCTTCTGCTAAACACTCGCGGCGGCGGTCAGTAGCATGGAGATCCGAACCTACTACCTGGACGAGATTATGCTGGACTAAAATTTCTGCTGTCTCTTGGACGCGAGAACCAAACTTACCTAACAGACTACCAGCATTTAACTGGGCCAACATCCCCGCCTCTACCCAGTCGAAGAGTCGATTAGGATTTTTCTGTAGGCTAGGATACCGCTCAGGATGAGCAACCACTGGGGTATACCCTAACATCTGTAAGTCATATAAGGTATCAGTGACATAATCCGGTAACTTAGTCATCGGTAACTCCACTAGTAAATACCGACTATCATTAATACTAAGAGCTTGCCCTTTATGTACCTCGCGAGGTAACTCCGGCGTTAAATATAACTCTGCCCCAGGTAAGATCTCTACATCTATTTCTTCTTTCTTTAATAACTTCTGCACCTCAGCCACTTTCCCTCTTATATCTTCAGATTTGATTCGACTTTCCCCGGCTACATAATGAGGAGTAGCTACTATCTGCTCGATCCCCTGGCTTTCTGCCTCTTTGGCAATCGCCAGTGACTCTTGGATATCTTCTGCTCCGTCGTCAACGTTAGGTAGGATATGTGCGTGTAAATCTATCAAGGTAACACCGCCTTTATAATTTACAATTTACAATTAACAATTTACAATTAAAATCTAATTCAAATAATATCATGAATTTTGCCTTGCTGTCTTAAGTATAGAATTCAATATTCTAATTATTTCCTTAACATCATTTAATAGTGAATTTACTCTTGTCTCTTTTAAAACATCACTAGCAATTAATAAATTTAGCCAATATTCTGTTTCCCCTGCCTCTTTCAGAGAAATTGACAATTTAGCAATAAAGTCCTTCTTGCTTTGTCCTTCAATTGCCTCTCTTACATTTGCGCCAATACTAGTACCACAACGCATTAGTTGTTTTCCTAAAACATACTCATTTTTTTCATCAAACAAATATCTACATAACTTAACTATAGCAACTGAAAAATCAAATGACTTATCATAGATAACATTTTCTCTTTTATTCAAAATCATCACCAACCCTTTAAATAATAACTGAAACTTATTATATCTCAGCTATTATTTTATATGAGTTGATTATTAAATTGTTTTATTCTTTTATGGAATTTAATTGTAAATTGTAAACTGTACATTGTTAATTCTCAATTATTACTTACTAACGCTAGAAGAGCCATAGTAGGAGTAGTAATACCCATACCCATCACTATTGACTGGATGTTTATTCAACACTGTTCCAATAATATTAGCTTGAGCTTTTTCCAACTTTTCTTTAGCTCTAGCTAGCATTTCCTGTTCTGTCTCATGCGAGGCAACTACTAACAAGATACCATCTAGTTTATTAGCTAGGACAGCTGCATCAGTTACCGCAATTGCTGGGGGTGTATCGACAAGTACCAGATCCGCTTCTGCTTCAGCTTGCTTAATCACCTCGGACATCTTGTCTGAACCTAATAATTCAGCAGGATTAGGCGGTACATGACCAGTACTGATTAGCTGGAGGTTATCTATCCCGGTCTCCTTTAGCCCTGCCTCAAAGTCAAGTTCTCCAGTTAAAATACTACTCAATCCTTCAAAGTTAGGTAGATCATAAAACTTATGTTGCATTGGCTTCCGTAAGTCAGCATCAATTATAATTACCTGTTGGTTATTCTGAGCCATAGAGATAGCTAGATTAGCTACTGTTAAGGACTTCCCTTCTCTGGGGCCACTACTAGTGACTGCTATCTTAGTCAGTGGCTCATCAGGACTTAAGTAACTTATATTCGTTCGTAGATCACGATAGGCCTCGGCAGCTGGTGACTTGGGACTATGGGCTACTATTAGTTCATCATGTCTTGTCTGTAAATCTTGTTTACTCATTATCCTCTCTCCTTCCGTAACCGCCAGTATGATCGATTTGTTCTAAGTCAGGAATTGTACCTAAGACTGGTAGATCTGTTAGACGAGTAATATCCTCTTCGCTCTTGACTGAGGTATCTAAGTACTCTAGGACAAAGATAATCCCGACTCCTCCAAATAAAGCTAACATAGTGGCAATTGCTAGATTCAACTTAGGTTTCGGCTTAATAGGGTCGTCCTGAGCAATAGCAGGATCAACTACTACTACATCAGAAGTCTTCATTGCCTTTTGGATATTGATCTCTTCTTTTTTCTTGCGTAACATAGTATAGACACTCTCTGATATCTTTTGTTCTCGTTTTAAACGGGCCAACTTTAACTCCTTAGCTGGTAAAGAATCCAACTCGGATTCAATCTCACTAATCTGTTGCTGATAAGTCTCTAACTGAGCCTGATTAGCAATTATCCTAGTATGCAATGAAGTCAACCGCTGTTTTAATTCTTTATAAAAAGGATTCATTGTTTCTGTCTTAGAACTAACTACTTCCGCTACTGTTGACTCTAGTTTCTGCTTTACTTCCTTAATCTTAGTCTGGACCTGAATTACTTGGGGATGCTTGCTAGTATAAGACTCCTGTAAACCAGCTAACTCTATCTCTAAATCTGCCAACTTAGCCTTATACTTCTGGACTAAGGGGTTCTCCGTAATTGTCCGGCCCGAAATTATTTCCTGCTCTTCCTTTTGGAGTCTCTCTTCTACCTCCTGGAGACTAACTTGGCTCTGTTCTAGCTCGACTTCTGCCTTAGCCTGGGCTGTTTCTAATTGGTTTAGCTTCTCTAGGGTAGCCTTTCCTTGTTCCGTGGGGAGCACTACCTCGGCTTCTTCTTTATAGTCTCGTAGCTTATTTTCTACATTAGTCAGCTTCGTCTCTACCTCTTGTAACTGCTCAGTAATAAACTGGGAAGCTCCTCTTAGTTCTGCACTATTCATCCGTCTATTCTTAGCTTTAAACTTAGTCACTAAGGTATTAGCAATTTTTTTCGCCTGCTTAGGGTCTGAATAGTTAACAGTAATTGTAATCAACTGACTATCAGTCCCCGGACTGATACTAATCTTACTTCCTAAGGCACCAGTTTCTAGTAGTTCACCACTTGTCTCTTGGCGTAGATCTAACTCCTGAATTACTTCTTCCAGGAGACTACGACTCTTCATAATCTGGGTGTAGGTTGCTACTTTACTACTACTACTGCCCATTCCAGTCAAAGATAATTGTTCACTAAACATATTCCCTACTCCACTGTCCTCTTTGACCCGGACTAGAGTAGAAGTCTGATAAATCCGCGGCAGATAAGAACTAATTACTAGACTAGCTATTATTGCTGTAACTACTAATCCAACTAAAATCCACTTTCGCTGCCAGAGGATTCGCATGTATTCTCGTAAATCAATCTCCACCATCTCTTCCTCAAATTCTTCCATTGTCTACCTCCCAACAATTATAGTTTACAATTTACAGTGTACAGTGTACAGTGTACAGTTAAATTCAAAATCAAATATTAGCTATCTGCTTTCTGCTTTCTGCTGTCAGCAGATCGCAGACGACAGACAGCATCAATTAACTAAATCATCTAATTGATTAAGTCCGCCGACAAAGAAAAAGAAGTTCCGCCAGAAGGATATCTTACCTAAGTCATAATTACTCTCTAGAATCTGGACTGTATCGCCATCCTGGAGGACAGGATTCTTAGTTTCTTCACTAGCTAGTAACTTGTCCAAATCAAGCTTTTGGACTTGGTCGCCAGAGATATACTTTAACTTATCTGCTGCCTCGTCAGTAACATCTCCTGCTCTAGCTAATAAATCACTCAACCTAGCTCCGTGCTTAAGTTGGTACTTCCCCGGCTGGTTAACTGCTCCTAGGATACTAACCTCAATTGCTTCTTCGGGGATGTAGAGAACATCTCCCTCCTGGAGGGTATAGTTTTGTTTTTGCTTCTTGCCTGCTAATAGAGCCTTTAAGTCAACTGGTAGTGACTGGTCATCTCTTCTTAACTGAGCTTCTTCTAAGTTAGCTGTCTTGGTTGTTCCGCCAGCTAGAGACAGTAGATCAAGCACTTCTTTTTGCGGGCCAACTTGGTAAGCCCCTGGTTGCTTAATCTCACCTAAGATCATAACTTTGATCTTTTCGTACTCTCTAAAGACAACATTGACCTGCGACTCTTTAACTTCAATATACTGTTGTAACTTATCTGTGATCAATTTAGTTAGTTCGGCAATCGTCTTATCTTCAGCGGGCACCTGACCAATCAGGGGGAAACTGATCTTTCCATCGGGCCCGACTACTACTTCCTGTTGGAGGTCGGGTTGGCCCCACACCGAGATGTAAAGCTGATCATCTACTGTTAATTTATAATCCCCAACTTCTTTAGCCATTCCCATCCCACTAGATAATAAAATAATGGCTAAAGTAATTAAAGCTAATTTCCGCATATATTATTCCTCCTATTCCTTTTTCTATAATCTTTCTAGACTCCAGCTGTTAATTCCTGGTTCTTATCTTTGTTCTTCTATTCTTCAGTCACAGCAATTTCTTGCTTAAGATTATAAAATTCTTGATAATAAGCAAATGTTTCTTCGAGTCCCGCTTTTAAATCATATTCGGGTTCCCAATCTAAAATTTCTTGCGCTTTGTCATTAACTAAGTAACTATGTCTAATATCTCCTGATCTAGCTGATTGATAGGCTGGTTCTAAATCCAAGCCTGTAACTTGATTCATGGTATCTACCAATTGATTAATCGAAGTCTGAACATTACAGCTAATATTGATGATTTCGCCAGCACCTTGCTCTAAAGCAGCTAAATTGGCCTCTGCAATATCATCAACATAAACAAAATCTCTAGTCTGCTTACCATCACCAAAGATAACAGGAGATTCTCCTTGTAAAAATTGATCTACAAAAATAGAAATAACGCCACCTTCTCCTCTAGGATCTTGTCTAATCCCATAGGCATTAGCATACCGCAAAATAGTATAATCTAGATCATATAATTGGTGAAAGACTTTTAAGTAATGTTCAGGAGTGTGTTTAGAAATTCCATAATAAGAAATAGGATCAACTGGATGTTCTTCATCTACTCCTAGATATTCAGGTTGGCCATAGACTGCTGCTGAAGAAGCATAAACTATCTTCTCTACATCATACTGGCGACAATACTCCAGTAAATTAATTGTTCCTGTAATATATAACGATAGGTAAGCCTTCAATAGTCATATTACCTATTTCCAGCCTTTCCCCCGTTTCACACCTAGCGTGAGATTTTTAAACTCACTAGGCGTTCTATCTTAGTTTAAGTTAGTTTGATACAGTCATTTCCTGCCCTAACGCAGTCATAAGTCGGCTAAAACCTCCTTTGACAGAGACTTCACCTTTGTTAGTCTTACAAGAACCTTATGATAAAATGACATACCTTGTAACTTAAACTAATGACTATTGGCTATCCCTAACCCTATTTTACTAAGGTATTATCGGTTTATACCAACACTATCCCTAACATTAAGGAGTGTTATCCACTTTCTGTATTTCACTCCACTATGTCATTGGTATTAAGAACCTACATATTGTTAGCTTCCCCTGTTCCGAAAGCCCCTACCTATCCATATACCTTTAGATTTCTCCTATGAGCCTGTATGAGTTGAATCTGTTCAACTATACACCCTGAAAGTGTATAAGGATTTTCATAACGTCAAATCTTACTCATCCCTCATACCTCAAACTTTGTTGAGATAACCATTTCTGGTTATTTAGCGTATAGACCCGTACATTCAGAGATTCGTCAGTACCTTTAAAGTACATTCTAATCATGGGTATTTTATAGGCATCCGAGTTATAGGTTGCACCACCCGACTAAGGTAGTTTTCGTATAATTACGGCAACTCTCACCCGACTTCACCGAGCTTACCAGCAATGAGTATATTAACCTATTCAAAGCAGTTCGGAGTATCAATGACAGTCCTTCAAGGCGTTACCCTATCATTTGACCGTTAAGGTCTTTCAGTTCTAGTAGATGCAGATTAGGTCTGCTATACTAGGCGATACTTTTCATATCGCAACAGGTCGCACTAACATCACTATCAAAATCAGGTTGTTCCAGAGACTGTTGGACATCAATCTGGGCGGCCTGATGAATAACATAATCAATCTGATGATTCGTAAAGACTTCTGTTAAGTCATCTCTAATATCTAACTGATAAAATTTAGCTTGAGAATTTAAATTTTCCCTTTTCCCTGTGGATAAATTATCAACTATAATTACTTTGTCTCCTCTAGCTACTAACTTATCTACAATATGAGAGCCAATAAATCCTGCTCCTCCAGTGACTAATACTATTCTTTCTGTCATAATATCAACTCCTGTTTGTGATAAACTATGATATAATGAATTATTAATCAGTTTCTAATAGTTGATTATATAATTTAAGATAACTATCTCCCAGCTTCTTTATAGTAAATTGTTCTTTAACTCTTTTTTTAGCCCTTTGTCCATATTGTTTTCTTAGCTTTGGTTCTGATAATAATAAATTTATTGCCTCGGATAATTGTTGATGTAATTTTGGCTCAACAACTAAACCAGTTTCCTCATGTTTATTAACAAAAGGTACACCAGTAGGTAAATTAGTAGAAATAACCGGTTTTCCACAAGCTTGTGCTTCTAACTGAACAATTCCAAAAGCTTCGCTTTTTTCTACAGAAGGCAATACAAACATCTCACTTGCATGATAGTAAGCAGATAAATCTTTATCATCTATATATCCTAAAAATTCTACTTTATTTTCTAAATCACTCCGCTGGACTAATGACCTAAGTTCATCTTGTAAAGGACCTGTTCCCCCAATTAATAATTGAGCATCAATCCTTTCCATAGCTTTAATTAAATATTCAATCCCCTTATAGTAAACTAATCTTCCTACAAAAAATATGATTGGTTTACTATACTTTCTTTTTATTTTAGTTACCTTACTTTCTACTCTATCAGTTAGAGAAAAATCTTCAGGTTTAATCCCTAAAGGAATAACTGTACATTTATCTTTAAAAGGTTGTAAGAATGGGGAACTTTCAATCATATTGAGAGAAGTAGTTACTATTTTATCTACTTTATCTAAAAACTTCATTAAAAATGGTTTATATATTTTCAATATTTTCTCTTGTTTTACTATATCACTATGCCACGTAACTACTGTTTTTCCATTAGGATTAGTTAGTAAATGAGAGACCACACCTAATGGAAAAGGAAGATGATAGTGATATATATCAGCATCAATTTTTTTTAAATCAAAGGGAAATGTAGGAGCTACCGGCATTGAAAAATATCTTCCTAAACTAGCCGAACGATAAATATTAGCTCCATTAATTTTTTCTTGATCCTTCTTAAATTTATCATTAGCCACTAAAACATCCATATCTACTTTATCACTTAATTCATTACTAATATCATATGCTACTTTTTCTACTCCTCCAGTAAAAGGATAATATAACTTATTAACTTGTAAAACGTTCATATACTCCCCTCCGTATATTTACTCCTTTAATACTTCTTGATACACTTTAAATGTTTCCTGGGCAGTTTTTCTCCAAGAAAACTGTCTTACTCTTTCTAATCCTTTTCGACTTAATTCTTCTTGCAAATTAGAATCTGATAATACATTATTAATTGCAGTAGCTAAGTCATCAATGCTATATGGATCTACTGTTATCGCTGCCTCCCCTACTACTTCTGGTAATGAAGAAATATTAGAAGTAATTACTGGAGTACCACAAGCCATAGCTTCCAGTGGTGGTAATCCAAATCCTTCATACAAAGAAGGATAAACAAATAATGTTGCAGCATTATATAACAGTAATAAATCATTATCTGGAACAAATCCTGTAAAAATAACATTATCCTCTAATTCATATCTATCAATTACTTTAAAAACCTGATCATAAGCTTTATCTCTTTTTCCCACTATAACTAATTTCATATTATTATCATTCTTTACTTTAGATAAAGCTTTTAACAATCGTGGGATATTCTTATGAGGTTTTATATTACCAACATATAAAATATATTTATCTCCAGTTTTATATTTTTCTTTAATGGTATCTAAACCGTTCCTAATAGGTTTATATGAATCATCTATTCCATTATAAATAACCTTAATTTTATCTGAATTGAAATTAAATTCATTTATTAAATCTTGTTTAGTATTTTGAGAAACAGTAATTATCTTATCAGCTCTAAACTTAGCTAACCAAATCATTGATTTGATATATGTTCTTTCACTAGCAGAAAAATATTGGGGAAACAACAATGGAGTTAAATCATGAATTGTTAAAATTAACTTATCAAAACTAAAAATAGGATAAACAAAATGAGGCGAATGAAATACGTTTATATTTTTATTCAAACTCATAAACGGTAATTCGAATTGTTCTTTAATACTAAATACATTGGAATTACATGTTATATTTTTAAAATTGCTATCTGTAGCCTTATTAGAAAGTAAAAATATATTATTATGTAAATCTAATTCTCCAAACTCTATAATCAAATTACGACAATATCTGCCTATTCCAGACCAATCCTTCATCCGATAATCAAAAAAAACATTCACTCCTATTCTACCTCCAGTTTATTAAAATACAGTAACATGGATGAAAATATTGAAAATAATATTGATGGTACAAAAAGATAAAAAGTAGTCAAGGTTAAACAACTAGTAAAATATAATATATATATCCCTATATAAGATCTACCAATTACTTCTTTTAAACCATCATAGTTTTTAATTAATCTATATCCTAATAGTAAAAAATATAGGAAAAATCCAAAAACAATAACTATACCTACTACTCCTATATTTAATGTCCAAGTAATAAATTGGTTTTCTACTAATTGTGTATCTATAGAATCAAATCTGCTAGTCGTTACTCCAACAGTCCCTAATCCATTACCTAAAAGTAAGTTATCCCCATACTTTTGAAAATAACTTCTCCAGCGTTCAATTCTAATTTGCATACTATGCGATTTAAGACTAATACTAGTTATTCTTTTGAGCAAAGCATTCCACATTGGAAAAAGTAATATGCTACATAAAATTGATAATAATAGAATGAAACTAATTAACTTTATTTTTCTTTTTATATCTAATGTTAAAACTAAATACATAACGAATAAAGCTAATCCTACCCAAATAGTTCTTGTTTGTAAAATAAATAATTCAGCACTAATAACAATAATATCAAAACTACTGTATTTTCTCTCATTTAAATATAGCTTTTCAATTATTAAATAAATCCAAACAGAAGCTAAATATAAACTTAAAACACTTGGATTAGAAAAAAGAGCTGCCCTAGATTGATGTACAATAGAATTTCTAAAAAATATCAACTGTATAATAGCACCTATTGAAATAACTCTAGAATTAATCACTAATAAATTTAATATTTTTTTAACATCAGATAAATTGCTTATAATAAAATAGACTAATATTAGAGCAAACCAATATTGATAATATAATCTATATTCAAATACTGCTAAATAAAAATTAGAACTCCTTAAACCACAAATTAAAATATAACTACAATAGATCATTCCTAAAAAAATCAATGGCATTATATTAAAACTAATCTCTTTTGACTTTAAGGACTCTAAATTTTCTCTTAAACAAAATAATACAAATAGTAAAAAAAATAAAGTGAATATAAAAAACTCTTTCCATAAATTAACAAATAAAGGGAGGTTAACATATGACCTCATTATGTCAAACGGGAGAAGAAAAATAAATAAAAAAAGTATTTTCTTTTCTATATATGAAATAGGAATATTTAAAAATTGATTATCTTTCATTTTTCTCACCTTCTATTTATTTTAAAATAAATAAAAATTAAATATATTTTAAATAATTTATTTAATCCTTCTTAAGTAAATCAAAATATAAAGATTGAATTTCATTAACATGTGACTCTAAACTAAATAACTTCTCGACCCTTTTCCTTCCTCTAAATCCCATATTAATTCTTTTTTCTTTATTAATAATTAAATCAATCATTTCTTTAGATAATTTTAATGAACTTTTAGGAGGAATTAATCTTCCACTTTTATCATCAATTATTTCAATTGGTCCTCCAGCTCTAGTAGCTATAACTGGAGTCTTAGCTGCCATAGCTTCAATTAAAACTCTTCCAAAAGGCTCTTCATCCGAGGGTAATACAAAAATATCTAATTCAGACATAATATCTGGTATATTATTCCGAAAACCAGCAAAAATAATATCATTTGATAAATTCAGACTGCTAACTAATTGTTTTAACTTTTCTTTATAAACTTGGTTTTTATCAAATAAAATATCCCCAACAATAACAAACTTAATTTCTTTGTTTAATTTTTCATTCTTAATTATTGAAGCAGCTTCAATAAAATATTTATGTCCTTTCCATGGAGCAATTCTTCCCACCATTCCAATTAATATAGTTTCTTCTGGAATATCATATTCTTTTCTCAATGATTTTGAATAACCCATTAAATCAAACAATTCCAACTCAATACCATTATATACCTTAACTATTTTATCTTTTAATTTTGAATCGAAATTTATTAGATTTTTCTTAACAGTTTCTGAAACTACAATAATCTTATCATTCATATTTAATAATTTAATAGCAATAGTTTTAAATATACGATTTGTTCCAAAGTCCGTAACTCTTATATGACTAATAGTAGGTACTTCTTTATTCTCACATGCAAAAGAAGCATAAATTGATGATCGAATAGAATTAGCATGAACTACATCTATATCTTCCTCTTTAACTATTTTATTTATTTTATTAATTACATTTCTAAATTTAAAAGGTAATTTTATAAAATTACCTTTTAAAAAACTTGGCTGTTTTACAATCTTTACTTTAATTCCTATAGCTTCAAGTTTCTTTGTTAATTCTCCCTCTTTAGGACATATAACAATTGGATTAAATAATTGCTTATTTAACTTATTTATAAGATGATATAAACTATTTTCTCCCCCTCCCATTTTAGAAGTATGATTAATAAATAATATATTTCTCTTCACACTATCCCTCCATCATTTATCATCAAAAACAATTTTATTATAAATTCATATAATATTATATGAAAATCAATTGTAATCCAGCAAATAAAAAAATCAATTTTAACTAAGTATATAATGCTTTTTCATTTTTAATTCAACTTTTTACTAACTAATTTCTTCATATGATTTTTTTAACTTTCTTGTAATTTGACCCCAATCATTATTTTTTTTAACATATTCAAAAGCATTCAAACCATAATTTTCTAATGTTTTTTTATTATTCTTAAATTCATTATAACAATTATGAATTTTTTTTCTTAAAGCAAAGTAATGTTGCTTTTTATTATTATAACAATAATCAAATATAAACTTTTTATCGCCAATATCCTTCACACTTCCTATATTGGGAACAATAACTGGTAATTTATATGAAAAAGACATATAAACAGTACCAGAATTTAATACACTTGTTTTATCATACGGTAAAACTAAAACTTCTGCTGTATTCAAATAAGAAGTTATTTTCTCTTCTGGTATAAAGCCAGGAGAAAAAATAATCTTTTCATTATCTTTGGTTAATTTAAAGATCGTTTCTTTCAAATCTTTATTTTCTATGTTTCCAGCAATTAGTAATTTGGCATTATCTAGATCTAAATCCTCAAAAACATTAATAAGAAGGTCAACGTTTTTATAAGAGCGTATCATCCCAATAAATAAAAATACAAACTCATTTTTATCTATTCCAAATTCTTCTCTTTTATTTACATTAGTCTTACAATAACTATCTATATAATTACCATGTGGAATATATCTTACCTTTTTATCAATTATATTTTCATTAATTATATCTTTCAATATATTCTTAGTTGATTCACAATGAATTATAATTCTATCAAAATTATTTATCAGAAATTTTCTAAGATAAAGTACTAGTTTTTTATTCTTAGTATCATGAGGTATTTTATTATGCATAGTCCAAACTAGTTGACAATTGAATATTTTTAAAAACTTAATCCAAAATATAAATATAAAACTTTTAATATAGCTTTTTAAAGTTAATTCAGAACCAAAATCTAAAATCCAATTAAAATGAAAAATTTTAGTTTTCTTTATAAGTGCATATATGCTTCCCCATAAAATCATAGAAATAAAGTCATTATTTTTATCTTTATTTACAATATCAATACTTCTATTTTCACAATGATTTAATAAATTTTTTATATATTTATTATATTTGCTACTACTAGGATAAAAAAATATTTTCATACTAATTCAACTCCTGTAATATATCTAAAAGCTGGTTCTTTATGTGGTTTTGTTCTTTGTTACTAAAAATAAGTTCAAATTTATTTTTAGGCTTATCTCTTATTCCTTCTTTAACTCCCTCTTTCCATTCTTCATTCTTCGATATTAAATTTTTAGCTACTGATTTTTGTTTCTGTAACATGCTTTTCTCAAAATCAATTTCAATAAAATTGCAAAGATTTTTAGTAGTTTCTTTAGGGTCCTCGAGTAATTTCTCAAACTTTAACACATAGTGATTTTGATTTGAAAAATATTTTTTACTTATACCTATATCTTTATTCCATCGTTTAATACATTGATTTATGCTTCGTTCTCCATCCCATTTCTCAGGATATTTATGTGTAACATCATACATTGATGCAACAACATCCTCTCCATTTCTAATGATATGAATAAATTTAGCTTCAGATAAATATTTACTAATAACATCAATATAATGTAAATGCCCAGGAGTTTTCTCAACCCAAATTCTCTTATCACTATCAAGTGTTACTTTATCTAAAATATCTATAAATGCTTCAACATATTCTCCTATAAAAAAACTAGATTCAGGAATCAATATCTTTCCTTTTTCATAATTTATCTCTTCTAAAAAATCATAAAGTTTTTCTTTTGATTTAGGCCAACCAAGACCTAACTTTCCTCTTAATTTCCCGCCTATACATTTTGAAAAAAAATGCGATTCAGGGAAAGAAGTAATTTGCGAATGGGAAGCTAAAATACTCTGCAATAAAGTAGTTCCCGATCGTGGACATCCAACTATAAATAAACGTTGTTTTATTTTCTCTTGCATTCTTATTTGTCTCCTTCTAAACTAATCTTTTGTTGTTAATTTTTCACCTTATTAATTACTATTTTTAAAATCATATTATCTTCTTTTGATAAGCCGATTAAATAATAAATTGAGATGAAAATAATTACAAATAAAGCAGAAAGTCCTATAAATTGAATAATCCATAAATAATTGATTATGACATTTAATACATAAGTAATTATAAATGAAATACAAATACTAAAAAACAATTTCATATAACCTAAATTATAAGGATGTATCTTATGTTCTTTATAAACTAGCAACAATCTAATGATATTAGTAATACCAATAGAAATAAGTGAAGCGAAAGCAGCACCTTCGATACCATAAATAGGAATTAAAAAATAATTCAATGTAATATTTACTAGTACTGTTAATAAGCTATTATAAAATTCATACTCCGGATGTCCTGTCATTATATTTATATAACCAGCTGAACCAACCCCAGCATTGACTACTTGTCCAATTGATATCAAAATTAAGGCAGCTGAACCAACTATAAATTCAGTACCAAAAACATGCATCATTTCTTGACTGAAAAGCAAAATTAAAAAAAATGCAATCAAATTAATTCCTAAAATCCACTTGGTAATTACCTTATACATATTAGTTAGTTTTTTCATCTCATTTTTATGATATAGCGAAGAAATCACTGGAGCAAACATTGTATTAAATGCTACAAGAACAAAACTACTCATTGTTCCAATTCTTAAAGCAATATTATAAATTCCCACTTCAAGTTCAGAAAGAAAATAACCAATCATAAAAGTATCAGTTTTTTGAACTAAAAAATTTAATAATCCTGTCATTAGCAAAGGAAATGAAAACATTATTACTTCTTTATAATAATTAAAATTATTAATATCAATTTTGCCTAACAGATCTAATTGGTTTATTCTTTTTAACAAATATACTACTGAAACTGATAACCCAATATAAAAAGAAACAACTAAACCAAACATCCTATATCCTAAAAAAGAGGCATATATCGTTCCAAATAATTTCAAACTAGGTAATATAATATTTTTACTTTGTACAAAATAACTTATCTTTCCTATTCCCCTAAATATCCCCTTGCTAAACTCTATAAAAGATAAAAATATTATTAATGGAGCTAACACCTTAACTAAATTAGAAAGTTGATTATTATTTAAAATTTTACTCGCAATAAATTCATTATTAAACATAATAATAATAGATAATATTACTGATAATGCTAAAGTTAAAATCAAACTAAAAACAATTATACTATTACGTTTTTCTAGTTCATTTTCTTCCATTAATCTAGGAATAAATGAGACTAATCCTTGATCCAATCCTAATTTAGCTATTAATGGAAAAAAACTAATTAAAGTATACACATACATAAAGCTACCATATATACTAGCTCCCATATATCTTGCAGCTACAAAATTAAATAATACTCCAAAAACAAGCCCAACCACTCTTCCGATAAATACTATTCCAGATTTCTTTGTAACATCTAATAATTCTTTTTTCATATTTTAACCCTCAGTCTAATTTTAAATATTCTTATATGATTCATTATCAAATATACTATAAATTTATTTAACTTGAATAATCTAATTAACGATAAGAGATACTTATGCTTATTACTTTGTTTACTAGGTACAATATTAATCTTAAATTATTTTGAATCTAATTATAATCTAGCCTATAATTTATTAATTATTGTTTTTTTTACTCATAACAAAACAAACTGCTTATATTTATATCTTATTAATTTAATAAATACATAGACCTAACTTTAAAACCTAATAATTAATCTATAAACAATTATCTAACCCTTTATTTTGAAGCAAATTTCTAATTTCTTTTACTTCTTGAGCTCTTTCTTTATCACAAACCAAAATAGCATCTTCTGTATCAACAATTACTACATCATCAAGTCCAACTGTAGTAACCACTTTCCCATTACCATGCACAATAGTATTTTCTGTATCTACTCCAATATGTTCTCCTTTAATCACATTTCCATTCTTATCCTGTTCTTCAACTCGCTCTAAAGCAGGCCAACTTCCAATATCATCCCAACCAAAACTACCTGGAATAACATAGATGTTCTCTGCTTTCTCCATAATTCCATAATCTATCGAAATACTATCTAACTTCTCAAATTCTTCAGTTAAAACTTCTCTTTCTTTTGATGTTCCAATTGCTTCTTTCATCTGTTCTAAACCTTTATGTAACTGAGGCATATGTTTCTTAAACATCTTCCGAATAGTAGATACTTTCCAGACAAACATTCCACTATTCCAGAGATATGTACCATCATCTACAAACTTCTCTGCTGTCTTTTTATCAGGCTTTTCAGTAAAGGCATTAACCGCAAAAACTTCATTATTATCTATTTCATCATATTTATCTTTATAATCTATGTAGCCATAACCTGTCTCCGGATGATTAGGGCGAATACCTAATGTAACTAAGTTATCTCCTCTTTTAGCTATTTCTACTGCACTCTCCATTACTTTTAAGAAATTCTCTTCATCCTTAATTAAATGATCGGAAGGTAGAACCATCATCACTGCTTCAGGATCTTTTTGTTCAATATATAGGGAAGCTAGTCCAATACAGGCTGCTGTATTTTTGCGCATTGGCTCTACAGCTATATTATCCATTGGGATTTCCGGTAACTGTTCTTTCATCTTTTCAGCATATCGATCATTAGTAGCAATAAAGATATTTTCTTTATCAGTCAGCTTACTAATCCGATCTACTGTAGCTTGGATCATACTCCTATCCTCTTCTACTAGATTTAAAAACTGCTTTGGTCTATCTTTACGACTGAGAGGCCAAAATCTACTTCCTACTCCTCCAGCCATAATTAATGGTGTGATAGTTGTCATCTTCTCACCTTCCTATTTCTTTTCCTTGCTAGAATAACTGTTTTAAGTAACTACTTCATTAATGTACAATTTACAGTTAAAATTCAAAATCACAAATAAATAATATCTAAATTTTATTCCTTATTTTTTAATTGTTTGATCTTTAATTGTAAATTGTACATTCTCAATTGTCAATTGCTCTTTATCTCGCTCCATCTCCTACAATCATCACTAGAGCTGTTCTAAACATAATCTCTAGGTCCAATAATAAACTCTTCCTCTTAATATATAATTTATCTAAGCGATACTTTTGCCCTGGAGTTACATCATAACCACCTTTTACTTGGGCCAATCCTGTCACCCCAGGCGTTACTAATAGACGATTCTTAAAACCAGGATATTCTTCCTGAAATTTCTCTGTTAAACAAGGGCGCTCTGGTCTAGGCCCAACCAGTGTCATCTCACCTTTGAGGATATTTATAAACTGAGGGAGTTCATCAATTCGAGTCTCGCGAATAAAACGACCTACGTTAGTTACTCGAGAGTCATTCTTTTTGGCCCACACTGCTCCTGTGTTTTTTTCTGCATTTTTCATCATTGATCTAAACTTATAAATGGTAAACTCCTCGCCATGTTTTCCTAGCCGAGTTTGGCTAAAGATTATTGGCCCAGGGCTCTCTAACTTAATAGCAATTGCAGTCACTAACATAATAGGTAGTGTTACAACTAATCCTACCACTGATACTACAATATCTAACAATCGTTTAATAGCCAGGTATCCAATCTCTCCTATAGCTTTATCTTCAATAGACTCTTCCTCGACTGCTTCAGCTAATACTCTACTTTCTGCTTCTGACACTTCTATCCCTCCAGCTTAGTTAATTACTTCTCTATTATTTATATTTCTCCTACATCATTCAACATATTTCAACAATTTCAACTATTGTAAAAATAATCTATTGCTAAACCATCTTTATTATAACAAACTATTACTAAATCTCAAAACAAAACACTTACCATTTTCCTCAATAAAATTTATGTAAATTATATAATATTTTCTCAATAACTAATGTTCTCTCCCACACAATTGTAATCATTACTCTCCATTTAATCTATTCCCGATTAAGACTAATATTCCCTATTTATTCCATTTCTTTATTATTATCCTGCCAAAATTCCATAATAAAGGCTATAAAGACACCAATCATTAATCCTAGCACTCCGGCAATAGCTAAATTTAACTTTTTATTCGGCTTAATTGGTGTTTCAGGTTTAATTGGTTGGTTAACCACTGTTACTGATTCCATACTATTAATTTTATTCCTTAATTCATACTTTTTTTCTACTAAAGAACGTTTAGAACTTTTCATCATCTGCAATTTATTAGTTAAATTATTGTTTAAAATTATTCTATCGCTTGTAGATAAATCTAACTTCTTTAAGTTGTTAAATTGATTAGTAGTTTCTTGAATTTGTGTTTCTAGATCTTTAATCTCTGCCTTAACTCCAGCTAAATTTTCTGCTACCACTTCTTTTTCTTCCTTAAATTTAGCTAAACTATCAGCTGAAAATAGTTCAATTAATTTACTAACAACTGCTTTACTTTCTCTAGCCTCTTTACTATTGTAAGTAATTTTAATTAAGTTATTGCCTCTTTTTTCTACTGTTAAATTATTCTCCTTTAAACTATTCAATTCTGCTGCAGATAAGTCTAAATCTAATTCTTGATTAATTTCCTGTAAATACCTTGAACTAGATAACATATCCTTGGCCACCTGAGGATTGGAATAACTACCACTATTATTACCTAATTTAATCAGAGCCTGTGATTGATAAACAGGATTTAAAACTAAATAACTCAGTACTCCACTAATTAAAACTGCTGTTAAAAAAATCCCAATGATTGTTATTTTGTGCTTTAATAAAGTATTAATACACTCCTGTAGATCTATCTCTTCCATTTCTATAACCCCTTTCAGAAAATTACAGCTATTAATTGCAAATTATATTACTAATTCAATACTTTATTATACCACTTTGTATAACATTTTCAATAGTTAGAACAATAATAATCATTAACATAATAAATTATATATTACTCGTCACTTATCACTGAATTTTGAACTTAAAACTTATAATCAAGCTTAATTCCTGTTTTAGTCTGTTCAGTCTGCTCTTCATAACCTAGATACATTTCTACATCAAAGGGCTTTAAGCCTAATAGATAAAAATTACCCTGTGTTCCTAAGCCATACGTCAAAGCTGATTGATTTCCTTGTTTATAGTCAGTAAAAAAGTAAAAGCCTATATCCGACATTTGAATAGCTTGCGATAATTCAAAATTATTAATAAATTGATGAGTATAGAGATAATCAATTCCTAACTGCAAATCAACAGTAGAAACAGGCTGGCTACCCCGATAAATAACTGGTGAGGACAATAAGTCTGTATTATTAAAGACTAGATTCCCTTCTAGCGACCAGATATCACTTAGTTTAGCACAGAGTTGTTGGGAAGTTAAGACTTGTGGCCATCCTGGCTCACTAAAAATCAGATCAGTCTCGCCGGCTAACTCCAGACCAGCCCCTGCTTTAGTCTGGTAGCTATTATCCAGATAAATATACTCTTGGTTAGCAACTGAACCTAGTCCGCCTCCTAAAGTATAATCAGGAGTATAATACTCTAGACCAACTGTAGCATCTACCTCTCCGCTGCTGTGGAGTCTAGTCTTAGCTAGTAGATCAATAGTTGGGGCCAACTTTTTCCAGCGCAGTTTACTCTCTAGCTGTTCGTTATTAACTACTAAAGAAGAAAAACTCAACTGGTCATAATTCAACTCTAGACCATACTGCAACTCTAATAAGTGATTTCTAATTAGATCCTGTTCAAAAAAGGAACGATTCTGCCCATAATGTATTCTGGGATATACATTTAATTGATCAATTAAGAGCCGATCATACTTTAAATCAAGTAATTCCTGCGTCAAATCCTGCTTAGGACGTTGCTGAGGAGTACTTAATTGAATATCTTGGTTTTGCAAAGCCTCTTTAATAGCAGGTAGTTTCTCTTTAGTATCCTGATAGCCAATCTCGATCAATTCCTGCGCAGCATTAAAATCAAGAAAAGAATAAGCACCGACATTACTATAAATTACTTGATCAGAATATTGATCAATAATCCGCGCTGTATTATTTAGCTCAATTAATTCTAAGTACCTCCCAGCAATCTTACTTGGAGTATCATACTGATTATAAGCTATATCTCCTCTAGCCACAGTAGCAATTACAAAATCTGCTCCTAGAACTGTAGCTGCCTTGGCTGGACTATTCTCGACAATCCCAGGATCGGCAAAGACTTGATCCTGCCGCTGATAAATAGGAAAGTAATAAGGGATAGCATAGGAAGCCTGCATTACCTCAGAGATATTTCCTTGAGTAGTTAGATATTTATTACCGCTAATCAACTCCAGGCTCAATAAAGCAGTAGGTAAGGGAAAGTTCTTCAGATCTTGGTTGGGGGCTACATTCTCTATAAACTGATTAAATTTAGCTGTTCTGAGAATTGATTCACTACTACCTAGATTCAAGTCCAACATATCAGAAAAAGAAGTAGTAGTTACTATCTCTTCAATCTGCTCTATAGATAGCCCACTACCATACATAGTCCCAATAATTGCCCCCATACTACTTCCGACTATAATATCAATGGGAATCTTGGCTTCTTCTAGGGCTTTAATAACTCCAATATTAAACAACGCCTTAGCTCCACCACCTGTTAGGGCTAGGGCTACTGTAGGATCTTCTAACTGCTCAAAGCGGGTATAGTCCTCTATGATATATTCTTCGTCATCTTCTTCTACTCTAGTGATCTTACCCTCCACCTGAGCATAGCTAACACTACTAACTAATACAACAATCACCAATATCTTAGCTATTAGTTTCATACTTTCACTCCACTTTCCCACTGTTTTAACACAAACGTACTAAATACTCCCTGATCTCGGCAGTTCTTTCTGTTACTCCCAACTATAATCATAATATTTAGCCATATGTTGTCCGGCGATAGCATCAAATTTCTCCTGTCTTTCTTGGCTCCAAGCAGGCCATTTAGGAATAGCATATTCCTTAGTTGAATTGACCTTTCTATTCATCATCTGCTCTATTATCTGATCAGTCTCTTCTCTAGGTAAATCTATGTAATCAGCTATCTCATAAATGCCTTTACATTTATCATTTTTAAATATATCTTCAAATTTTACTGTAATAGCATCATCACTATCTTTTATCTCTTGCCAAATGAACTGATCTTTTTTCTGCCATTCCCAACATATCTTTTCAAATCTAGACATGTCTTCCCACTTATCATAATACTTATCGTCTTCAAAATAAATAGCTCTTAATCTTGATCCATCATCCTCTTCTTTATACCAATTTCTACTCATACCTGAACGAACATAATCTCTTCCATCTCTTACTATATGTACTATACTACAGTCCGAAAAGACTTTCCTTAATATAGGCACCAAAGAAAATAGTCTATTACTCGCTTCAAAATATATATTAGCGTCTTCCCTTTTAATTTCTCTACATAGAGCTCTCCTACATCTTTCAACTTTTTTTACTGCTTTTAAATCAGTTACTTCTCCACAAGCATAATTAATAGCTAATCGTAAAAAAGTTGGATGTGGTTCATGAATAGAAAATACTGAAGAAAATTGATTTAAAAACTCAGACAAAAAATGAGTTCCAGTTCTACCAGTAGATATGATGAAACTCTTTTTAATAGGAGTCCAATCTTGAGATCTCAATAATCTTAATCTCATTCCCAACTTATCTATTCTATATTTCCAATTGCTTTTTAGGTCATATTTCTTGCTCATTATATTCCTCCTTCAACCTATCTTCTATTTTTATCACTGCTGTTAACATGTTTTTTGTAATATTTTCTTTTCTATATTATCAATCATTTTTTCTGATGAAAATTTCTCCTGAGCTATTTCAAAGCCTTTTTCTCCTATTTTTTCTCTTTGTTGATTATTAATCATCTTAATAATCTTTTGAGCAATATCAGCTGGGTTTTTATCTTCTGCTAAATATCCTGTTTCTCCCTCAGTTATAAATTCACCAATAGTAGTAGCCTCAGTAGAGACTATTGGGACTCCAGCCATCATTGCTTCTAAGATCACCCAAGGAGAGCCTCCTTCATAAATAGCAGTATGAACCATAAAATCTATCTGCTTTAATATTGATGGTATGTCTTCTCTAAAACCAGTAAAAATTATCTTATTCTCTACTCCTAAATCTTTAGCCTTTTCTTTATATACTTGCTTCTTCTTTCCTTCGCCTACTATCAGCACCTTAAATTTTTCATATTCTTTTAAAACTTCCGGTAAAGCCTCAATTAAATACTGCTGCGCCTTCTGTCTACAGAGTCGTCCGATATTCCCAATTATTAATTCGTCATCCTCAATATCAAATTCTTTTCTGATATCAGATTTAAGTTCTGGGTTGATGAACTTGTCTTTATCTACTCCTTTATAAACTAACTTTAACTTCTCCTCTGCTAAATAATTAGGCGGTAACTTCTTTAAATTCGCCTCTCTAGTTATTTTAGAAATAGACATAAAATCAGTAACACAATACTTTAGTAACCAACGATTATAAAATCTATTATTAATTGGTTTCGCCAAAGCACGACGATAGATAACTTTTTCTACTCCAGCTAATTTAGCAGCCAGTGACCCATATTTAAAGTGAGACGACTGTCCTAAAAATACGGCATTAATATCGTTTATTTTTAAATATTTAATCAATCGGTATACTCTAATAGGATTAATAAATGTAGTGTCTCCTATATGTTCTATCTCTTGAACTTCAAAATTAGCTTCTCTACATCTATTATAAAACTGGGTATCACCTTTAGCTAGTATAAATATCTGATAACCTCTCTTTTTAAATTCTAAAGCAGTCTTATAATGCCATTTTTCTAAACCACCCCACCCTGTACCTGTATTCATAAATAGAAGATTCTCTACCATAACTATTCCTCCTAGATCATTTTAGCAGCTTTAATAGACTTTTACTTTTGATTCAATATTTCATAGTATAATTCCAAGATTCTTTGATGATCTTTGTCTTTAGTATAATTCAATGTTTTTTCTCTAGCTGCTTTTGCTATTTCCGTTCTTAAATCTTTATCTTTCAACTTTTCTATATAATTAGCTAACTGGCTAATTTGATCTGGGGTTTCTAAGATATAGCCCTCTTTATGGGGAGTTATTATTTCAGATGCTCCAGCTACTTGAGTAGTAATTACTGGCAAACCAGAGGCCATTGCTTCAGTAATTACTTTACCAAAAGGCTCATAAATAGTTGGAAAAACAAAAATATCTCCAGCAGCATAGTAAGCTTCTACTTCAGATGAAGCCCCAACAAAGATTGTCCGTTGTAAGACTCCCAACTTTTTAGCTTTTCTTTTGTATCGATTGATTTTTCCTTTACCTACAACTAACAACTTAACATCTTTCACTTTGCTCATAGTCTCTAATACATACTCTAACCCCTTGCGTTCAAATCCACTACCTAAAAATAATAAGACTAAATCATCTTCACTTAAATTATGTTCTTTTCTTATTTTTTTTCTATATTTTTTCTTGTTTTCTGGTTTGAACTTATCAATATTTACTCCAATATGATTGACGACTATATCTTCCGAAGGAACATCATATTTTTCTATAATTTCTTGTTTAACTACATTAGAAATAGCAACAATTCTTTTATAATTTTCTGGCTTAAAATCTTTAGCTTCATAGTATCTAGTAAAATAATCACTTAAAGAAATACTTTTTTCTATCTTCTTTTTAAATTCATAAAGAGGATTTTCTATACTCTGTAAAGATTTTTCTACAAAAATATCATGACATCCCCCACCCACTCTAATCACATCTCCAAATCCTACTCTAGAAAAGGTCTGTACAATATCGAAATCATATTTTTGTACTTCTTTATAAGCATTATTAGCAAAAATATATTTATCAATTCCTAAATGTTTACCCCAACTACCAGCCTTATGAAATTTTATTCTCTCATCAGCTACTTCTTGATCCCACGAACCAGTAAAAACATGAACTTCATGCCCCTGTTTAACTAAATAATTAGATAATTCAACCATATCTCTTTCCGTTCCACCATGAGTTGTATATTTTTTATGAACTAAAGCTATTTTCACAATCTCACCAACCTTAATTTTTATATTCTAAATTATCATTTTTAAGTACTAAGTCTTTTTTTTCCCATTCAATCAATCTATCAGCTGTCTTCTGTCCAATATGATTCATTAACTTATTGATATCTACCTTCTTACCATAAGCTTTAATAAACTCTTTTAAAAATAAACTTCGATCTTCACAATTTAATTTTTTATTCCCTATCTTATCTAAGCCAGAATATGTATGAGCATTAAATTTAATTAAATTTTTAATTATCTTCTTCCAAGATAAAAAATTATATCTTTTAAAATTATCCATATCTACAAGACACAGTTTTACATTCTTATCTTTAACTTGAACTAATATGCCCGGTAAATTAGGATCACCAGTTAAAAAATTTGCTTTATAAATTTTAGCCCATAACTTAGCCAATTTTATTATTATTTTATCTTT
The DNA here is from genome assembly GCF_054657635.1 of Halanaerobaculum tunisiense. Classification (NCBI taxonomy): domain Bacteria; kingdom Bacillati; phylum Bacillota; class Clostridia; order Halanaerobiales; family Halobacteroidaceae; genus Halanaerobaculum; species Halanaerobaculum tunisiense. The sequence continues at coordinate 247,308 of NZ_BAAHYI010000002.1, read as the reverse complement.
CAATTCTTGAGTATAATTACCATTAGCTAAATATTCTTGTAAATTAGATCCTGCAAACTCTTTAGTAATAAATAAACTATCTTTTGTCATTAAACTTTTATGATAATTAATAGCTACAGTTGGTTCAACTACTTCAATTCCTGCTTGTAATAGTTCATGGGCTATATCATAAGCTCTAATTGCTTCAGATGATCGAAATATATTTTTTATTTTTTTATCATATCGTCGATAGCAATACTTCTTTAAATAATACCCTTCACCTTCAATATCTAACCTAAACACTTGACGTCCTTTAGCATTCTTGATTAAATTTAAATTATCTACTTCTGTAACATCCCCTTTTAAAACTTTTACCCCTTCTTTTAATATCTTATCTTCAACTTGATCTTGATAATAGATATCTATTTTTTTACTATACTGTTCCTTAAAGAAATCCATATTAAATTTCACTTCCTCTAATATAGATGAATCATCTAATATTAATCAAGAGTTACTTCATTCTCACCTTTTACATTATTATTTTCAATTATAACTGTTGCCAATCCAATGATAGTCCACATTGTTCTTGCTACTACAGATCTATCAAAATTAGTCTCAGTTAATCCTTGAATAACAAAAACTCCAAGTACAGCTCCCAAAGTAGCTAATACAAATAATCTATAATAATTATCTTGAAGTTTAAAATAATTATTATATAGATATTCTAAAATTGAATATAGTAGATAAATTAATCCTAAAAAACCTATAATTCCGGCTTCAGATAATAAATGCAAAAATGTATTATGGGCATGAGAATTAGCTACAGTATTAGGTTGTTTATAATCCGACATATAAACTTCTTTAAAATTACCTAATCCAATCCCATTAATTGGATAGTCTTTAGCCATCAAAATAGCTCCTTTCCAAAGAGCCAATCTCCCTAAATTGCTTCTATTATCTTCTAAATCTGTAATACTAGCAACTCTACTCTTTATTGCGCCTGGAGCAAAAAATACAACCACAATTATCAACAATGACAGCCAAATAATCCATTTTTTGCTACGTAACCAAAAAATAATAGAGCTAGCCCCTACAAATCCTAACCATGCTCCACGGCTTTTATTATAAACTAGAGTTATTAATAAAAGTGGAAAAAATAAAGTATATTTTAATTTATCATTAAAACCTTTCTCTTCAAATAATAGATACACTATAATAAATAATAAGTAGATTACAATTAATGCCCCAAAATCTAAAGCCATAAAAGTGGAATCTATTCTTTCGATCCCTAAATAATAATACTGCCAGATAAGCCCATATAAACAAGAAATAACAATAGAAATAAGTCCTAATCTAAATAATTTCTTAACCTGTTTTAAATTTGAAATGCTAGTGATAACTATATTATAGAGAATAAATATTTGTATATAATTTTCTAAATCCCCAAAACTTTTTTCTAGATTATAACTACCTATAAAAGAGACTAGTATTGTAAAAGAAAATAGGAGAATTCCCTTATTTATTGGATTTAAGTTAAACTCAATATCATCTGTAACAAAAATTTTTGTTATCCAGCCAATAAAAGCTAATCCTAATCCTATACTAGAACCTGCAATTGAAATAGCTGAACTAAACATCATAAACATTAAACTACCAACAATAAATTTATCTAGATACTTAACTAGTTTATAGTGGGGCATTTAATTACACCATCTCCTGCTCTGAAATTTTTGTTACTTATTTAAATAAACTCCTCAATTTTTTCTTCCACTTTTTAAACTTCTTTCTCTTTTTTCGCTGATCAATCATTAATTCTAATAATTCTTGACAATTATCTCGATCATAATTTTCTAGAAAGATTCCTTGTTCTTCTTCTGTTAATTTAAATCTTGCCAAATCCTTCATTCTAGCCTTAACACTTAACTTATTCTTAATTCGACCTCGATTTAAATCAATATAATAAAATTCAGGCTTAGCTGCTGTCTCTTTAACCAAAATATTACCTGCGTGTAAATCGTTATGTATTATTCCAGCATCATGCATCCTTTTTATATCTTCTGCAATTAAAGGTAAATAATCTTTTAATTTATCTCGCTGAGGATGATCATAGTCTTTAACAATATCTAATAGATTATAATCATAATCAACATATTCAGTAACAAAATAACTATAGATCAGTTGATTAAATTTTCCTCTCTCTTCTATTACAGCTAGTGGCTTAGGAGTATTAATACCTAATTCAGCAAGGGCCAACGCCAACCGCAAAGAACGAACTGCTTTAGAATTTAAGAAACAAAATCGTAACTGATCATACTTTCGGATTAGATTAAACTTCTTCACCATAATATCTTCTTTAAGACCTATTCTATCAGCAGCAGGGATATGAACCAGCAAGTTCCGCTTATCATCAATAATATTTCCTGTCTCTAGCTCCTGGATAGAACTTATAAATTCTCTAAATTGTTTAGTAGCCCACTCTGGAGCCACCCAAGTCAACTTGCTAGTTGACTTTTTATCTTCTCTTCTATAATTTATATTTTCAATTTTTTCTTTTAGTTTTAGAGACACACCTTCTCCCTCCAATGATTAAACCGTTTTCTATTTTAAAGATCTTTAAAATAAAACTCCTCTAATTCAGTAATCTTATCTGAAAAAGCAAATCTCTCCTCAACTATTTCTCGACCGAGTTGGCCCATTTTTTCTCGTTTAGCCTTAGAATTATTAATCATCTTAATAGTCTGTTTCGCTATATCTTGAGGATTCTTGCTCTCAGCCAGATAGCCAGTCTGCCCTTCGGCTATAATCTCACTAATATTACTTACATCAGTACTTACAACTGGTTTACCAACTGCCATCGCTTCAGCAATCACAAACCCAAAACCTTCCCACAAAGCCGTATGTAATAAAAAGTCCATTTGATTCATAATATTGTAGATATCACTTCTAAATCCAGTAAAGATTATGTATTCCTCTAAACCTAACTCTTTAACTTGCTCTTTGATTTTAGCTTCTAACTCTCCTTTACCAACTACTAATACTACAAAATTATCTAACTTATCCTTTAATAAATCGACTGTCTCCACTAAATACTTATGCCCTTTTTGTTTACTTAATCTACCCACATTAGCTAGCAAAGTTGTTTCTTCAGCTATACCAAACTCAGCTCGAATATCCGGGCCAACTTCTCGTTCTTTTGCTATCTGGTCTAATTTCAGCCCATTATAAATAATTTCTATCTTTTCTTCAGTCAACCAGTGAGACGTATTCTCCAGAATCGTCTCCTTAGTAGCCTCTGAATTAGCAATAATATCTGTCACACAATCCTCTAGTAGAAACTCAGTATAAAAGCGATCTTTAATCGGGATAGCACTGCCTCGCCGATAAATGATATTCTCCACACCAGCTAATCTTCCTGCTAATCCGCCAAACTTTAAATCTTGCGATAAATTTAAGAAGATAGTATCAATTTCTTCTTCCTGCAAATAATTAATAAAGGACCAAAGTTTAACTGGATTGAGCACTGATAGACTTCCGCGAACAGGAACTTCTGTCGTCTCTAATCCATTTTTTTCAGCTTTGTGGTACAATTCACTTTCGGACACACTACCTACAGTTACTTGATAACCTCTCTTATGTAATTCAAGGGCAGTTTCAAAAGTCCATTTCTCTCCGCCACCCCATTCGACACAACTATTAAGAAATAGTATTTTACTCATCTACTTCACCTCCTTTTCTGTCTTCTGTCGTCTGCGGTCTGCGGTCTGCGGTCTGCGGATAGCAGATAGCTGACAGCAGATAGCTTGACAACACACAGCTCACGACTCATCGCTATTATACTTTTCCCATAACTTTATGTATTTTAAAAACTGATAGTAGGCGGATAGAATAGAAAGAATAAGTCCTGGGGTTCCTAACAAGAAACCTTTTTTAAGGATATACTTTTTTATAAACTCAACAACTGGTCTGAGTAATATATATAATAATCCTTTCTTCTTGCCAGCTTGATACTTCTTTTGAGCATCTAAAGTTGTATAGTGGTTGATCTTAGCTAGATAATGTTCTAAATTACGATATGTATAATGAATTAAAGGACTCTCTAATTTTTCTACTCTCCCCTCTATCTGAAGACCTTCATGAACCAGACCACTATATCTATTGTCTGCTACTTTAAATAATCGTAGAGTATGATCTGGATACCACCCACAATACTTGATCCAGTCACCTAAAAAATAGTTCTTACGAGGTATTTTATAGCCTTTAGCTTGGGGATTAGATAACTTATCTAAGACTTCTTGCTGTAATTCAGAAGTAACTCGCTCATCTGCATCAACTACTAAGACCCAGTCAGATTCAAGCTGGTCTAAACCAAAATTACGCTGGCTAGCAAAGTCATCAAACTCGCGCTGATAGATATCAGAAGTATACTCTCGGGCCAACTCTAAAGTGTCATCTTGGCTATAAGAGTCTACTACTACTAGCTCATCAACCCAACTAACACTTTCTAAACAATCGGCAATATTCTCTTCTTCATTGTACGTTAAGACTAATACTCCAATAGACACCATCTATCTGCCTCCTCGGTCTTGTGTCGTCTGCCGTCTGCCGTCTGTCATCTGCAGATAGCAGAAGGCAGACAGCTGATAGCTGATAGCTCACAACACACTAAAATACAACTCCTCGGTCTGCTCAATCATAGCTGCAATAGTAAAATTCTTATTTACTCTTTGATATCCAGCTTGGCCCATTTTTTCTCTTAATTCTGGATTATTAGCTAACTTTATCAATCTATCTCCAAATTCTTCTGCTACTAAGGGAACCAAAAATCCAGTTTTCCCCTCCTGAATAATCTCCTTTAAGCCACCAACTTTGCTAGCTACTACTGGTTTCTTCATTGCCATGGCTTCAATAGCAACAATCCCAAATGATTCTTCTTGGGAAGGAATTACTAAAATATCAAAGCTAGTCATTAGCTCCGGAATATCCTCCCGAAAACCAGTTAGAATCACTTTATCCTTTAACTTAAAATCTGTAATCAAACTTTCTAGCTTATGTTTATAATCATTATTAGGACTACTATCCTCTCCTACTATTAACCATTTAGGATTCAGTCCTCTATCCCTTAACTGAGCAGCAATCTTGATTAATAACTCCTGATTTTTAGTCTCTGTTAATCTCCCTACAGTTCCAATTACTAATTCATCATTAGCTATTGCAAATTCTTGTCTTACCCCCGACCCCATTTCTTGCGGATTGAATTTACTAGTATCAACACCATTATAGATTAGATCCACCTTATCTTCGGATAACCCATTCTCTTGAACTAAAGTATTCTTGACTTCCTTAGATACTGCTATAAACTTATCAATATTATCCTGTAGGCGAGAATGAAAATAACTATTTCTTAAGGGCAATAAGATATGTCTTGTAGCCACTACCTTGGCCCTTTTAGCCAACTTAGCTGCAATGACACCTAGCCAATATCCTTTCCCGCGGTGGACATGAATAATATCGACTTGCTTTTCTTTTATAATCCGGACTAATTTAAATATCGAAGGTATATCTAAAGCATTTCTTAAAGGTAACTGGGCTATTTCTACCTCTAATTGAGAGAACTTTTCGACCAGCGGCTCTCGAATAGCCAAAATAACCCTATGTCCTTTCTGAGATAGACCTTGGGCCAACTGGTAGAGATGGACTTCTCCCCCGCCAAAATGTTTAGCAGAATGGATCTGTAATATAGTTAAATTGCTCATCGAACCCCCCTAGAGTTATTATTACTCACTCTAGGGAGTTAGATACAATTGTGTGGCGTCTGCTTTCTGCGGTCTGCTTTCTGCGGTCTGCGGTCTGCGGTCAGCTGACAGCGGACAGCTGATAGCAGATAGCTGACAGCTGATACCTCACACCACACAGCTCAAAACATCTTCGGGACTAATATTCTCCATACATCGATGATGTTCTAGAGGACACTGCTGTTCACCACACGGTCGACAGTCAATCTCATTAGTTATTACCTGATAATTATCTCCATAGGGATGATATTTAGTCTCATCAGACGGGCCAAAGATAGCTATAGTTGGTGTCTCTACACTAGCAGCCACATGAACTGGTCCACTATCGCCACTGATAAAGAGATCAGATAACGAAGCTAGAGCAGCTAACTCCTGTAGGTTAGTCTCTCCAGCAGCAATAATAGGCTCTTCCGCCATCTGGTCTACTATCTCTGTCACCCGCTGAACATCACCAGGCCCGCCAAAGAAGACTACCTTAGCTTCTGTTTGTTGTAATTGATCGGCTAAGTTGGCCCATTTTCTTTTCGGCCACCGTTTAGTAGCCCAGCTAGCTCCTGTATTTAAGCCAATCACTCTATCCTCCTTAGTTACACCTGCTTCAGTCAGAAACTCAGTCATCCTAGCTAAAGCCTGATCAGTAACTGCTAACTCCTGGCCTGCTTGATCAAAAATCTCTAAACCTAGCTTAGGCAATAAGGCCAGATAATTATCAACCATATGGCCTTCTTCCACTGGAGTTACAGCCTGATCTAAGAAAATGCCTCGTCCTTTAGTTCCATAGCCTACACTATACTCGGGACTGATGGCCCGCAGCAATAAAGCAGTCCGCCAGTTACCATGAATATTCAGTCCTAAATCGTAGTCATTCTCCTTTAGTTGACGAGCAAAAGCCCAACTTTCCCATAACCCCCAGCTTTTATCATAGGCATATACCTGATCGAGATGGGGATTGTTCTCCATCATGGCAGCAAAATTAGCATTGGCTACTAAATCTATCCTAGCTTCCGGAAAATTATGGCTTAAATTACGAAAAAAAGGAGTAGCAAATAGTAAATCGCCTAGGTAGAGTAGATCAATTACTACTATTCTTTTAGCTTGTTTTATTTCCTTCATTGATAGTTCACTCCTGTTCGTGTCGTGGGCGGTGTGTCGGCTGTCCGTCGTCGGCTGTCTGTCGTCTGCCGTCTGCAGATAGCTGACAGCGGACAGCTGATAGCAGATAGCTAACTCACCGCTCCAATCAACCCTGTTAACATTCTACTTATATCACTGGTTTCCTTTTTAAATTCTAAATACCGCTCTTTTGTAATGTAATCCAAATCTTTAGCTAATAAGAGATGATATTTCAATTCCCCTACTGAACCTCTAGCAATCCCAATAAATTGTTTATATTCTCCATCGGTATTTCGATGACTTCCTTCCATCAGATTAGCATTAATAGAAGAAGCTGATCTTCTTATCTGATCAACAAGACCATATCTTTCTTGGTCAGGAAAGTCTTTGGTCAATTCATATAAATCCACTGCTAAACTATGAGATTTCTGAAATACATCTAAGTCTTCAGCATTACTCAATATAGATCATCCTCCATTGGTAAATAGTGTTATGAAAATTATTATTTACCAAGAAGGGATTTTTATGTGTCGTCTGCCGTCTGCGGTCTGCTTTCTGTCATCTGCCGTCTGCAGATAGCGGACAGCGGACAGCTGATAGCAGATAGCAGAAGGCTGATAGCTCACAGCTCACACCACACAGCTCACAGCCTGAAACACTTCTTCTACTGTAATTGACTCCATACACTTGTGAGCATCCTTGGGACACTCACGCTCCCAACAGTTCTTACACTCTATATCAGGCTGAATCACAATATGCTCATCGCCGTAGGGGCCATGAGTCTGAGGATTAGTAGGGCCCATTAGTGCTATAGCTGTTAGATCCATAGCAACTGCCAGATGGAGTGGACCTGTATCACCACCGACAAAAAGTTGGGCTTGCTGATATAGATAAGCTGTCTCTTTAAGACTTGTCTTGCCCGCTAGATTATAGGCATTAGACTTCATCTTAGCTTGGATTTGAGCTATCTTTTGTTTGTCGCTTGGCCCGCCAGTAAAGAGCACGGTACAGTCTAATTCCTGACTTAATCTATCCGCCAGTTGAGCATATCTACTAGGTATCCAGTTTTTAGAACTCCAGCTTGTCCGAGGATTAATAGCTATTAACTTAGCAGTTTCCTCTACTCCTAACTCAGCTAATAACTGCTCCACTCGAGCTTGCTCCTGCTCAGAAATAGCAATCTCAAAATCTACCTCTTGGCTAGTAGCACCTAAACCTTTTTCCGCTAAGTAAAGGTTCTTATCAATCTGGTGTATTTCTCGGTCAGGTAACTCAATCTGTTGATTATAAAAAAGGGTACTACCTTCCCGACCTGCTTGGGAACCAATCCTTCTTCTAGCCCCACTTAAATAAGCAGTTAAACCACTTTTAAATAAGCCATGTAAATCCAAAACTAAATCAAAATCAAATTCCTGCTGCAAGTTATTAAAGAAGCTTTTAACCTCTTTTAAAGTAGCCCATTTTTTCTCTTTAAAATCTGTCTTCCATTTTTCTTTAGGTAACACAATAACTTCGTCTAGATTAGGATTATCTACTACTAAATCTTTGGCTTTTTTCTCTACAATCCAAGTCAATTCTGCTTGGGGATAAGTCTCTCTAACTGCTTTAGCTACTGGTAAAGCATGAATTACATCACCAATTGCACTTAATCGCATCAATAGTATCTTCCTAGTAGCTATTAATTCCTTAGCCAACTTAGCATTAGCTTGCGCTGCTCCTTGATTTTGTTCAATTAACTTTAGAGCTTGTTTATTTTTAGCTGCCAGTAGATCTGGCTTAGAAAGATATTTAGTCATCTTATCAGTTAGCTCTCTTACATTCTTAACTTGAATTCCTACTTTATGCTCTAATAATAATTCAGTACTATCCTTAAAATTATACATATAAGGGCCAAAGAAGACTGGCTTCCCTTGCGAAGCTGGCTCTAAGATATTATGGCCTCCCCGATCAATCAAACTACCACCTATAAAAACAAGATCAGCTATGCCATATAAGCTAGCCAATTCACCAATAGTATCAACTATAATTACTGACTCCTGTTGGGGATCTCTAGTCTCTAACTGACTCCTTCTTACTGTCTCAATCCCCGCTTCTTGGTAGGTAGCTTCAATCTCTTCTTTGCGCCCAACATACCTAGGGGCCAAAAGTAAAACCAAATCAGGAAACTGCTCCTTCAATTCCTGGTAACAAGCTATTAATTGCTCTTCCTCATCTTCATGAGTACTACCAGCTACTATAATAGGAGCTTCTGGGTCCAATTTATATTCTTGATAGATCTCCTCTTTAGCCTTATGACTAGTATTACTATACTCTTGGTCAAACTTAGTATTTCCATTATTATAGACTAGACCTTTATCAGCACCTAAGGTAATAATTCTTTCCTTATCTAATTCAGATTGCATACTATAAGAATCAATCTGACCTATTACTTCTTCTCCAAAGGAACCTAGTAACTGATAACGATCAATACTTTTATCACTAATCCGCCCACTAGCAATCATTACTTTGCTCCCTAATCTTTTAGCTTGCCTAAGAAAATTAGGCCATAATTCAGTCTCCATCAAGACAACTAACTCCGGATTAATTTCCTGGAGCACCTTCTTCATAACCCAAGGTAGATCAAAGGGGAAATAAATAATTTCATCCGCCTCATCTATTAGCTTATGAGCCATTTCCTGGCCAGTAGCAGTCATAGTAGAAAATAAAATCTTATACTCAGGGAATTCTTGTCGCAACTCTGTAACTACTGGTTCTGCTGCCCCTGTTTCTCCTACCGATGCTGCATGAACCCAAATCACCTGTTTAGTTGTCAACTTATCCTTGATTCTACTTGATAATAGTCCTAAACGTTGCTTAAATTGTCTTAGAGACTGATCTTTAATAATTACCTTATATAACATAACTGGCAAATAAAGAATACAACTAATTACTAATAATAAATCATACAACCAATAGGCTATTGTCATTATCTAAACCCCTTATCAAGCTTGATTTCTATTTAATCTCTTATATATCGCTAATTATCAATTACATTATACAATATCTATCATCAGACTGCAAAAAGTTCAAACCTAAAATCTAAATTAATATTTAAAATCTAAACTCCACTCTACCTCTTTCTCTAACTGATCAAACTCTAGCTGAGCATTAAAACAATCAAACTCTCTAGTTAGAGAATAATTCAGTTCTGCTAACTCTTTATCTTTAAAATCATAAGCAGTATCAATTTTTACATCCCAATAAGGAAACTCCTGTTTGTTAGTCTGAAACTGATAACCAAATTTCAACTGATTAGTTAAAGTTAAATCACTCTCACTAATAAAATCTAAATCATCAGCTGCATCTTCTCGATCATCTTCATCATTTAGATCATAATTTTTATTAGGTACAATATTCTTCTTAGATAAAGACTGATAATCATATCCTATAGATAACTTATTATATTCATCAATCTGATAATTAGCTGTAGTCTCCAACCCATACTGACTATATTCTATTCCAGCTTCGTAAAATCTCTTCTTCCCAAACATATTCCAGTCTAGTTTTAAATCATCATTTAAACTAATCTCTTCTTGGCCTACATTACTGGAGATTAAATGTCTAGCCCCTAATCCATCAGTAATTAAATCATCAAATTCAAATGGCGTCTGGCCTTGGTCGCCATGATACTGATAATCCAGACCAAAATTCCACTCCGGCGTCTTCTTACTAACAGCTGTTTTGAATTCATAACTACGGTAATCAGCAGTTGTTCCATAGCTAGCATCAGTCACTTCTCCCTGCCACCGCAACTTAGCAGTCTCAGTTAACTGATATTCATTCTTTAACCCTACAGCTAACTGTTTTCTAGTAGTCTCTACATCTGCTTCCGATTCATTTGCTTCTGCTTTTATTTCACCTTGCTTCAGATCAAGAGATAATAAGTTACCTCTACCTATATCTTTATTCTTAACTCCCACTGATAGTTGTGGTTTATAACTAATATCAAAATATCTGCTAGATTCTAACTTCCAGTAATAATCTGACCAAGTTTCTTTTAATTCTAATCTGCGGTTAAGATGTTGATCATCTTGATCTTGTTTTAGTTGCGTATTCAAATCTATTTCTCCTAATTTAGTACTCAAATCCCATTTAGCCCACCACTTTCTTTCTCTATAATCTTCATCATCTTCATCAGTAATTGTATAAGAATTATATTTTAATTCACTAGTCGTATCGTCAAACTGATTAGTTAAATTGAAATAAGAATCTAAACCATACTCCCGATCATAATTTAACCGAGGATTAAAATTAGTATGTTGGTTGGGATTATAGGTATAATCTAAATTTAATTCATCAGTACTCCTACTAGTTAATTTAGTAGAAAACTTACCTTTTAAATCTTGATTAATATAATGATCATAATCAACTTGGAGATACGTTCCATCATCACCATTATAACCAACTCTAGGTTCTGGCAAAGAGGTTGTCTCTTGTTTTCGTTCTTCTTCATCTTCGGCTAGACTAGCAGTATAAGTAGGGAAGGGTAATATTTTATAATCCTTGGCCCATAACCAAACATCTCGAGCTACTACCTTATCACCAGGATAGACAGTTATCTGTTCAGCTGTTAACTTATAGTGGGGATCATCTAGTAGACAAGTAGTTAGAGTACTATTCTCAACAACTATTTGATCCTGTTGTAAATGAGCTACTTCACCACTAAAGTGTAGCTTGTCCTGCTGGGATTGACTATCCAGTAATTTCCCTTCTTTGGTCTGGTAATTATACTCTAGTTTACTCCCCGTCACCTGTTGTTCACCATCAATTAAAGTGACATTTCCCGCAGCTACAATCACTTTTTTATCTAAGAAGATAGTCATTTGGTCGGCTTGAATAGAACCATCTGCTAACTTAATTACTACATTGCCCTCTGCTTCAATCTGTTGTTTAGCTTCTACAAAAGCTACATGATCATCAGCTTCGATAGTAAAGGGCATCTCTTCTGCTGCGACAGGTTGAATACAGAAAGCTAAGATCAGTACTGTAATGATTACTGCCTTGCGCACTTCTTCCACCTCTCTTTGGTTTTATATCAAGTCTTGATTCAGCAACAATTTTCTTTAGATTTATTTTTGGCTGGTAATAGTTTTGAACTAGCCTCATAGCACATAGCACATAACTAACGACTATTATTATAACATGAATTAACGTAAACATCTATCTCCATAAAATAACAAATACCTACTCAACTAGCATAAACTAGTTAAGCAGGTATTTAGAATTAGTATTAGTAATCCATAACCAATCTTTTATCTATTCTTTTCTATCTTCTACTTTGTTCTTTCTTTAATAATCAATTTGTTTCCTGCTAATAATCCTTTATTTTTTATTTCTAAAGTGCTAAATACCAAATAGCCCCACTAATCTAACTGATAATAAATAATTATTTTATCTGCTTTATATTTAAAATCTACAACATGAATCTCAGCTAAACTTATTTTTTCTTGTTTAGATTCTAAATTCAGCTGGACTAACTTACTCATTACCTCTGTTAAATCAGTAAACTTCTCCTTCATTGCTAAGTCAATCAACTGCTCCTCGGCAACTGTTAATACTTCGTGTTTAGCTTCTACTGTCTCAGCCAAACCTACTGGTGCCTGAACAGCTACAAAAGTAACCACTAAACAAAGAATTACTAACTTCTTCATCACTCTCTCCTCCTTTGGTTACGTGCTATGTGCTGTCTGCTATGGGCTGACTCACGACACATAGCACACGACACACGACTCACACCAAACTAAAAAGACCCCTGGAAAAGACCAGGGGCCAACTTCTCAATTAAATTTAAATGTTAATTAAAACTTAACGTTAACTTGTCCAGTTACGCTTTGTGTAGCGAAGCTATTTTCGTCACTAGCTCCAGTAAAGTCAGTCTGTTCATAATCAACAGTTGCAGCAGAATCTTCAGTTACTTGATACTCTACACCAGCATTAGCAGTAACTTTTTCTCCTTCAATATCTACCCGATCTTCTTTGTTGGCCCAAGCATAACCAGCTTTAGTAGTTACCTTATCATTAACTTGGTAACTAGCATCTACGCCAGCTTCTTTATTAATAGCTTGGTTGTTATCCTTATCATAAATAGCAGCTACCTTAGCTTTCGGAGCTACTTCAACTCCAGCTACCTTAAATTCTGGAGCATATGCTGCACTTACTACCTTATCAGACTTGTCTTCAGTACTAGTATTTTCGTAATCATAAATAGTAGCTAACTTAAGATCAGCTAAATCTTTATTAGCTTCTACATATCTTTCTTCATCACCAGAATCAACTTCATGTTCATAGTTACCGAATACTTCTACACCAGATACATTATAAGCATTATCTTCAGCTACCTTAGCAGCTAAAGTAACTTCTTCTCCTGGCTCATAGTCATCTTCGTCAATTTGGATACCAGTGAAGTTATCAGTATATTGATATTCAGCAGCTAGATTAAGTTTACCTAAGTTTTCACTTGCTTTTACTCTAGCTAATGTCTCTTCTAAGTTCTGACCACTAGTAGCAACCTCACCAGTTAAGTCAATTCCTACTAAATCAAATGCAGTATCAGCAGCAACTACAGTATTATCTTCATTGTTCCCTGCGTATAAGTTAACAGGTAAGTTAAATAAGTTATCTTGTTTAGCAGCAACAGTCTTCTTCGCTCCATCTTTACCTAGAGCAACTGTAGAGTCACCTGCTTCAACAACTACACCATTAATATTGTCATCCTCAGCAAATAAATAATCTTTCCAACCTAAATCTTGGTCATCTCCGATATTAGCTACAAAATCTTCAGTAGCAACTTGTCCAGACATCTCATCTAATTTAATATCTTGACTCATATCATCTTCATCATTACCAGGACTACCGAAGTAATTTCCAGTAGCTAATAAATCTAAATCAGCTGTTAAACCATCTTTTTGAATATTAACATTAAAATCTGCATATTGCTTAAAGTAATCTTCAGTAGTTGTCACATCATCCTCATCATTCTTATTAGCGTTAGTGAATTCTTCATCATCACCATCTACATCAGTGTTAAATGGATCTTTATAAACTACTTCATTACCTTCCTCATCAGTCATTACTCCATTACCTTCAACTTCAGTGTCTTTATACTCTACACCAGTCTCTCCATTAATTTGAACAGTTTCTAGATCTTTTAATCTACTATCAACTTTAGCTAATTCCTTATCAAACTCAGTAGCTAACTTTTTGATAGCTTGTGCTGTTTCTTCAGTTACTTCTTTATCTTCAGCCTTGATTTTATTTAGTACTTTAGCTGTTAGAGTAGCAACCTCATAACGAGTTAATTCTTTGTCACCTTTAAACTGGCCATCATTGTATCCATCAATCAATCCTTCTTGAGCAACTTGTTCTAAAGCATCAGTAGCCCAGTGATTAGCTGGTACATCTTGGAACGGACTAGCCATTACTGGTACAGTTAGTGCAAATACTAAAGCCATAGTCAATAGAATAGTTAATTTTGATTTCCTTGTTTTCATTAATAAAGCCCCCTAGTTAATTTCATAGTATAATTAGTAGTTAATATATTGGCTATTACAGTTACAACTAATTATAACTAGGAGTAATTCCCAAGCGAGTGACCGTGTTTCCTCAACTCTTCCTTACCCTTAGTTATTTCCGTGCGTAACTGTAATACCTGCTAAACAATCCTGCTTGGGGCTAAGCGGGGGTTCACCTCCTTTCTTGCCCGATGTTATAGGATTGTAGTAGGTTAGAAACTCATAGCTAAATACTAATATTAGTCAGTATCTACTTATAAATCCCCAACTCACAAATCAGTTTATAGTTTACAATTTACAATTGACAGTTGAGAAACAATTTAAGTATAAGCTTAAGGCTGAGTTTAAGTTTAAGATTGAGCTCGAGTAAAATCTTGATTTTTGGTTTTAGCTCATAGCAGACAGCAAATAGCTAATGACTGTTATACTTATTTGACTTGGCCTGCCTAAATCCTTTAGGAAAGTATATCCAATAAGTTAAGTATTGAGTCTGAGTCTAAGTTTAAGTTTGACTTTAAGACTGAGTTTGAGTCTAAGTCACTATTTTTTGAGTTTAATTGTTAATTGTAAATTATTAATTGTCAATTCTCAATTCCTTCCGCCACTATACTTATTTGACGTTCCCTTTCTTAAACCTCTAGGAAAGTTTAACCAATGAGTTGAAGATTAAATCTAAGTTTGAGTTTGAGTTTAAGCTAGAGTTTGAATTTGATTTTTAGCTTGGGCTGATAGCAGACAGCAGACGACAGACAGCAAATAGCAGACGACTATTATACTTATTTGACCTGTCCTGCCTAAATCCTTTAGGAAAGTATATCCAAAAAATAATAAAAGACACAACAGAGTTGTGCCCTTAAGTTATAGATTATTTTATTGTTTTAATTGTCAATTATCAATTGTACATTGTAAAGTGAAAAACCCCCGGGAGTTGGCCCGGAGGTTTAAGATCTAATTTGAGATTGATTAGAAGTTAACGCTTAACTTAGTAGTTAATGCACTACCTTCTCCTTCATCATCAATTGTAACCTCGCCATCATCATTATAAGCATCACCAGAAACATATTTAGCTTCAGTATTCCAAGTTACATTTTCAGAAACTTGTGTATCTAATCCAGCTGTTAGATAAGTAAAGTCATTATCATACTTATCATCAGCAGATTGGTTAACTAAATCAGCAGTTACTGTAGTAGCATCAGTCATAGCATAATCAGTACCTAGACTAATTACAGTTACATCAGTATCTTCTGCATAAGCATCATTAGTAGTCATTTCTACAGAAGCAGTATTAGTAAATGCTCCTCTAGTATTATCTAGAGCTACTTCAATAGTTTTCTTAGTTTCATCATCTTCATATTTATCCTCTAAAGAGTTACCTGGCTGAACCATAGTATAAGAACCACTAACATTAGTAGCAGTATCTAGCTTATACTCAGCGCCAACTTCATATAACTCATAGTCAGCATCTTCCTCAAGGTCATGCGCAACTGCTACAAATTCATCTCCAACTTTTTCTACTGTACCATTTACAGATAAAACATCAGATACCTTATAATCAGCACCAAGGTTGATTAAAGCATCTCCTTCAGCATCTTGGTTAAGTGCTGTTGCAGCAGTATCATTCTTTGCAGCGAAACTAGCAACCTCTTCATCTGCACTATTAGCAACTACCTCTCCATTTAACGTAAGAGCGTTCATTTCTTTCTCACCAGCTACAGCTAAGTTAGTAACATCATATCCTGCAACTCTAGCTTGATAGATCTTACCAGTTAAATCAGCAATTTCTAAGTTTTTAGTAGCTTTTACGCCGTAGAAATCTATACCTTCAACTTCTTCATCCTCACCATTAATCTTCTCTTTGAAGTCATCATTGTCGCTTACTACAAACCCTGTAACATCATTACCTGCAATAGCAGTACTTACTTCTGCACCTTCTACATCTTCTTCATCAATAAAGTAAGTCTCTGCTCCATAGTCATTCATATCTCCTAACTTAATTGTAGAAGCAGCAGTATCAATTGTCAATAAAGCAGTATCCATTACTAAGTCACTAGCATCTGATTTACCATCTTCTGTTACTGGATTACCTAAAACTCCTGGACCTTCTACTTTAGTGAAATTATTTGTTAATGTATCAATTGCTAAATCAAAAGCAATATTCTCATTTACAGTTCCTGCTACATTTAAGCCAATTTCTTGGTAGAATGCCTTTTCAGCAGGGAATAAATCAGGATCCTCTTCATAATCCTCATCTAATACATCATCATCTGCCCAAAGTTCCTTAGTAGCATCTGTATTGTCACCATAGCCACCAACTTCAAAAATAGTGTCCACAGTACCAGTAATTTCTACATTATCTTCAGCTGCAAAACCTGGCACAGCTAAACCTAAAACTAAAACAAACGTAAGTAAACCTACAATTTTCTTCATAATTTAATATCCCCCTTAACTTTTTTGTTTCAATAAAACATTATACTTTCTTTTTTATTGAAAAATAAATCTATTAACTAGATTGTCTTGGCGTGCGGGGATCACCTCCTTTCCCGCCAAAAATATTTTTTAGTAAATTGCTAAATCTTCACTACTTATACATTTGTCGATTAAATTAAAAAGACCTGCAAACTGAGCGAAAAAATTGTAATTTTCTAATTTTCTCTCAGCCACCAACCAAAAAATATGTACTTATATAAACTAACCTGCTATTATTCTAACATAATTATCCGCTATAAGCAACTTATGTTACATTTTTTGATTGTAGATAACGGTTAGCCAAAATAATAGCTACATAATCATCTATTGGATCTGGAGGAGTTTGTAAAGAGAGAGGAATTAATCTTCGCCAACCAGTCGGAGGATTCTCTTGCCAGTAGAGTTGGCGGGCCTCAAGAGTAGAATGAGATTCATCAACTAAACTAATTTGCGGACAGATAGCTGCTAACTCTGTTGTTACTTCCTGAGACTTAGTTCCATCACCAATCACTAACTCTGCACCTTGGTACTTAGTTTGGAGTGCTGCTAAGTTAGCTCCTAACTTAGCCCTAGCTACCACCTCCTGCTGCTTTACTGTCAGATCTTCCTCTACCACAGCTACTCCACATTTATCTTTTCCGGGATCAACTGCAATAATCATCTTAATCCTCCACCTCTAATTTGATATTAGCCTGGAGATTACTGGCCCGCCAGACTTCTTGGCTGGCTACTACTTTAAGTTGATTAGTTTCTGAACCTAGTAATTTATCCACTAAAGGATATAGCTGGGCCAACGAAAAATCAACTACCTGACCTTGCTTATCAGGTAACATTCCTTCCTGCACAGCTACCTGATTTAATCGAGCTACTAGTTGGTCTAACTCAGCTTCTAACTGGGCCAACTGCTCCGCTTCCACCTGATAGGTCATAATAGTTTCTCCTTGCTCGTAGACTTGATAATCAGGATACAGATCAAACTTCAGTTGTAACTCTTCATCTTGGAAAGTATTCTGAGCTGCTACAAGTCGTAGAATCATCTGCTCCTTACGGTTAGTCACTAGATTAATTGCTTCCTCTTTTTCTTCTTGATTATAAGTTACTTGGCCAGCACCTAACCCAGCCTGGTTAGCTTCTTGTTTAGCTGTAGCAAGTAATTTTTCTAGCTTAGCTGCTGGATTACTCTCAGCAATCCTAGTACTAACTACTACCTCACCTTTAGGAAAGATAAGATCTTCAGTTAAAGAATGAAAGTAGCGCTTACCAAATAAGCTCAAATTATGGGCCAAATTATTAACCTGGTCTGTTAGTGCCTCCTGTTGGAGTGATAACTCCTCTACCTGCGTTTCTAACTGTAACTTGCGATCTTTAACCTGTTTATATTCTTGCTTCATCTTCCCTAGCCTAGTCTGTAATTTTTCCTTATCCTGTTCTAGAGTCAGTAATTCCTTTGATTTAGCTGTAACCTGATCCCGGAGGGTAGTTAACTCCTGATTTTTAGCTTGCACAGTCTGCTGTAAATTATCTAACTTTTCTAATACAGCCTGCATATCAAATAAGGCTTGGCGCACATTTTGAGAAACAACTAATAATAAACCTAAGGACATTAAAGCAATTAAAATACCAGTAATAATTGTGATAATAATAGACGTATATTTAGGTCGTAAACCAAACAGGGACAAGCGTTTTTTACCTACTTTCATACCTATTTTATCGCCTACATAAGCTATCAAGCCACCTAGGATAATTAGAGTTAAGACTAACTGGACTCCATACATTTCGCCGCCCCCTTCTAGTTAATTAACAATTAACAATTGAGAATGGAGAATTAAAAATAATATTTCAACAGCTATTTCGGAAAAGCTACAAAGTAGCTTTTTTCCGAGTAACTTTTATTAAACTATAAAAGTTACCAAAAGATTTCCAGGGTAGAACAATCAATGCTTCTTACAGTTAAAAAGTTACTCAATCTATTAAAAATAATAGTTCATATATTACTTGCTCATTTTAATCATAGATCGCTGATTGTTCTACTTAAGTTAAACCAGAACAACCTTTCTCAATTACTAGGTAAGAGTTTCACAATGACATTTGAATTTTTTAGTAACGAATCTTAGCAAGCTGGAGTAAAAATAAGGCTTGAATTACCTAATTTGCAAAACATTAAATTAGGTTAGCCTTATTTTTAAGCAGCGAGCTGTAGATGAGTTTGAAAAAATTCAGGGAGTGAGAAAACTCTTGCCTAGTAAACTAGAAGAATAAACATTATAAATACTATTAAAAAAATATATTTTTTTGTTTTTGAATTTAATTGTAAATTCTAAATTGTAAACTGTCAATTGCTTTCTCACCTTGCTTCCTTAACCAATAATCCAATGCCTACTATAGTAAAGACAATATTCTGGAGCCAAGCTCCTAACCACGGAGCTAGATTGCCACCTTGACCTAGCGCTGAACCAATAGTCATCAATGTATAATAAATAAAGATCACTACAATACTCAATCCTAACCCAATAGAAGAACCAGACCGATTAGGATTTAGACCTAAGGGAGCTCCTACTAAAGCAAAAACAAAACAAGCAAAGGGAATAGCATACCGCTGGTAATAACTAACTAATAATTCATTAACATCTCTACCTTCTTGCTCCATCAATTCAATATGCTCGCTTAACTCGCCTAGGGTCATCTCCTCAGGTGATTTTTGGTTGCGAGTCATCTGCTGAGGCGTTCTAGATAGCTTGTTCTTCATATTCAATCGCTGAAATTCAGTCTGCGGAATCCTTCCTTCTGAGGTAATAGTGTAACTAGTACCTTCAATAAAGACCCATTGATCCCTCTGCCATTTAGCCTTTTTAGCTTGGATAATCGTCGCTAGCTCTCCCTCTTCATAATTCTGCCAAGTAACACCCTCTAAAGTCTGAGTTCGACCATCAAACTTATCCGCAGTCAATAAAAAGTCTAACTTTCCTGTCTTGCTATCTACCGGAGCAATCCTTAAATTCCGCTGGGTTTTAGGCATCTCCTCGCCATGCTTTAACTCCCAGACAATCTCCTCATAACTGTTTTGGCTGGCAGGTACTAAGCTATTATTTAAAAAGATAGTCAAACCACTAATCATTAAAGCCACAATTAACACAGGGATCACTAATCTAATCAGGCTAACCCCTCCTGCCTGTAAGGCTACTATCTCACTATCATCAGATAGTCGACCAAAGGTTAATAAAGTAGCTAATAACATAGACATCGGAAAAGTCAAGATAATAATCTGGGGTAGACTTAAAAAGAAGAGCTTAACTGTAGTCAGAATTGGTACTCCATACTTCATCATCATCTCAGCTAATTTAATTAGGACATCAGAACCAACAAAGATACTTGTAAAAGCAAATACTCCAAATAAAAAAGGCTGAATCAACTCCTGTAATAGATAGCGATCAATGATTTTCATATCTACTGGCACCTCACATTGTAAACTTCTCACCTAGATAAAATTCTTTAGCCACTTCACTATTAGCTACTTCATCTGCAGTTCCTGAGAGCAATATTTCACCTTGGTGCATAATATAAGCTCGATCAGTAATACTTAATGTCTCGCGAACACTATGATCTGTAATTAAAACTCCTAACTCTCTGTCCTTTAGATGTGAAATAATATCTTGAATATCATTAACAGCAATTGGATCCACCCCAGCAAAAGGTTCATCTAATAGAATATAATCTGGGTCAGTCACTAGTGAACGAGCAATCTCCACTCGCCGCCGTTCGCCCCCAGATAACATATATCCTTTGCGATCTCTAATATCTGCAATCTCAAACTCCTCTAGTAGTGATTCAACAATTTCTTGGTCGGGCTGGGGACGATCTATCATTTCTAAAATAGCCAATAGATTCTCCTCGACTGTTAACTTTCTAAAAACAGAAGCCTCCTGGGCCAAATACCCAACCCCTCGCTGGGCTCGTTTGTGCATTGGTAATTTAGTTATATCTTCACCATTTAAGACAACTTGGCCTTGATTAGGCTTAACTAGCCCTACTACCATATAAAAGGTGGTTGTCTTGCCTGCTCCATTAGGACCAAGAATACCTACTACTTCGCCCTGATTAACTTCAAAATCAACTCGATCAACTACATCTTCTCCATCATAAGTTTTAACTAACTCTTTAGCTTTGATTGCCAATTTAATCACCTTGCCCTGGAATTACAAATCTAGTCTTTCCCTTGGTAGTCATCTTTTTACTCTTTAAATCAATAACCACTTCTGGAGCCACCATTTCCTGGCCTCTTCGAGTAACCTCTACTTCTCCAGTCAAAACCACCTGCGCCTGGTCTTGGCGATACTCTAGTTTATCAGCATCAGCTACTAGTTCCTGGCTAGGGTCTTCTAGATGAGCCTGACCAGTGACTTCAAACTGACTACGATTTAGATCAAAAGTAAACCGTTCCCCAGTTACAACCACTTCTTCTCTAGTTAACTGCGGACTTCCTGTTACAACCCCCTGTTGAGTCTCATAATTTAGTTCTAACTGCTCACCAGTTAACTTACTACCGCTAGCTTGGAGTAGCACTTGGCCTGAAGCTGTAACTTCTTGCAGATCTTGCTGGGCTACTAGCTTATCTGCCTGGAGAGTAGTCTTACCTTCCTGTAAAGTTACATTTCCTTCGGCTACCAACTGACCATTTAAATCATCAACTATTAATTTATCAGCTATTAATTCAGTTTCTTGTTGGCCAGCAGCAGCTAAACCTATAGAAAATACTAAAGTAAAAATCAGACTACTAATAATTATCTGTTTAGTCATCCCTCTCACCTACCTCTATTAATTTACAATTGACAGTTAAAATCAAGACCAAATTCAAAAATTCTATAATTATTTATATATTAATCATTTGAAAGATTTTGACTTTATAATTTTAATTGTAAATCGTTCATTGTCAATTGTCAATTGGGGTTAAGTTCGTCCTAGTATTGCCTAACACCTGTAACTTCTTAAGATCAATCTGACTGATAAATCTATCTCCAGTAATAGTTAATTCATTTTGCTTGATTACAATATCACCTTGACCAGTTAATTCGTTTTTAGCTTGATTCCACTTTAGCTTATCGGCCTTGATAAGTTTATCTTGGCCTTTAATCGTCAAAGAACCACTTAAAGATAAAAAACCAGTCTGGGGATCAAAACTACCTTGTTCTGCAATTAAAGTAATTATTTCTTGGTCATTCTGATAAACTTGAGCCTGAATCTGCTCTAACTGTACCTCTTGGGGGTTTTCAAAACGGGCTATAGACTGAGCTGTTAACTGCCATTTAGTCTGCTCATCTGTACTGTGTAAAGTAATTTGGGCATCTTCTAACTCAGTCTGGGGTTGCTTTTTTTCCCGCACTGGATCTTGCGAAATTTCATCCTGCTCTTCGGCAGGTTGTAGAAAAATATACAAACCGCTAATTAACACCACAACTAGAATAATAACCCCTAACTTCTTCATGCCTGGCCCTCCTTAGGATCAGTCTTCCATCTCCGATGTAACCACAGCCACTGGGCAGGATAAGCTCTAATCTTCTCCTCTAAAGAAGTAGTTAACTGCTGAAGGACTTCTTTTCTCTGAGTTTCATCAGCTTCTGGTGCTACCTCAACAGGTTCCTCTATAAAGAGTCGATAGTTGCCTAACTCCTCTCTAACTAAATAAACAGGTAAAATCAAACCTTCTGCCTTCTGGGCCAACACTACTGGCCCTTTAGGCGTCGAAGCTAACTGCTGAAAAAACTCCACAAAACAACCACCCTGATGCGCATCCTGATCACCTAATAGTAATAGCAGTTCTTGCTGGATTAATTTTTTAAAAGCCGCCTTAACCTGCTGTCGATTAAAGACACTAGCTCCCTGACTTTCTCTAATCCGCCAGATCTCTTTAGTAAGATAATCATTACCATGCTCTCGAGCAACAGCATTTACTGGATAACCTAACCAGGACAGATAAAGTCCTAATAACTCCCAGTTACCAAAGTGACCAGTAAATAGAACAATCCCTTGCTCTTGATCATAAGCCTGCTGGAGATGCTCTAGACCTTCTACCTTAATCCGCTCTTTAAAATCAGCTGCAGTCCAGTTTTCCAACCTTAATACTTCGCCCAACTTAAGAGCTATATCCACAAAGACTTCTTTGGTCAACTGATAAGCTTCTTGGTCAGTACAATCTAAAGCTGATTTTATATTCTTGATTCCTAACTCTCGTCTACCTTTTATTAAATAAAATAACAAGTTCCCTAATCCGATAGCTAAATAATCTCCTACCTTAGCTGGCAGAAAATTAATCAACCACTTAAATACTTGTAGCAGATAATACTCCACTTGCTCCTTCATCACTAACAGCTCCCTAACACAATTAAGAATTGATAATTGACAATTGAGAGTTAATAATCAGAAGATATCTTGCATTAATAGGATCCTAATAAAGTTTAACTATCAATTATCAACTATAAACTATAAACTGAATTATTGACTTTGTGCTGCTAAAATTAACTCAACTGCTTCTCTCACTGCTCCTTCGCCACCTTGTCGATTGGTAACATAATCAACTTCTGCTTTTACTTGTTCAACTCCATTAGCAACTGTTAAAGCCAACCCTACTTCTTGGAGAATAGGTAAATCATTAACATCATCTCCAATATAAGCTACTTCTTGCCTAGAAATCTCATACTCATCTAATAAGTTAGCAAAAACACCTAACTTATCTTTAATATTTTGGTGGACTTCAGTAATTGCTAACTCCTCTGCTCTACGCGCCACTAATTGAGACTCTCGACCAGTGATAATTGCTGTTTTAATTCCTGCTTCTTGGGCCAACTTAATCCCCATGCCATCTTGGACATGAAAGAATTTAAACTCTTCGCCGTTATTACCTAACACAATCCGCCCATCAGTCAACACACCATCAACATCAGTGATGAATAACTTTATTCTGGAGGCTTGCTCCTCTAACTCTTGCTTCATTACCTTCACCTCGCAATCATATAATCAATTTACAATTTACAATTAAAACCCTAAAATCAAGCCCTATCAATCATTATTAAATAAAAAATTAATTTACTTAAACTCAATCTCAATCTTAGCCTTAGTCTTTGATTTTGATTTTAACTTAAACTCAACCTTGACCTTAGCCTCGAACTTGGCCTTGTCCTTAGCCTCGGACCTTGACCTTGATCTTGAACTAGCTCACAGCACACAGCACATAGCACACAGCACACAGCTGACGACTGACAGCTGATAGCAGACAGCTAACACCTAAATAATCCCTGCCTGAAGTAGATCCTGGAAGTTAACTAAACCTAAAGGTTGGCCCTCTTGATTGACAACAGGTAGATCATTGATCTCTTTGTCCTGCATAACCCGTAGTGCTTCTGCAGCCAGTTTATCCGGAGTAATACTAGCCGGATCAGCAGTCATTACTTCCTGGACTTGTTGAGTCAATAACACAGCTTCATTCTCTAATAGCCGTCGGATATCTCCATCAGTAATAATCCCCACTAATTCACCAGACTCAGCAACAATATTAGCGGCGCCCATTCTAGTAGAAGTCATCTCAAATAAAGTTTCCTGTAAAGTAGCAGTCTGCTGGACGACTGGATTTCTCTCACGAACATGTAAAACATCATCTACAGTCAATAACAACTTCTTCCCTAGACTGCCACCAGGATGATAAAGAGCAAAATCCTCTGACTTAAAGCCTTTAGCTTCTACTAAAGTCATAGCTAGAGCATCACCTAAAGCTAAAGCTGCTGTAGTACTAGCAGTCGGAGCTAAATCAAGCGGACAAGCCTCTTCTTCCACTGCTGCCTCTAAGTTATAATCAGCTGTATCCGCTAGAGTGGAATCTAGATTACCAGTGATTCCTACTATCTGCGCCCCAAGGCGCTTAATAACAGGCAAAATATCGATTATTTCCTCAGTCTCTCCACTATTAGAAATTGCTAAGACAATATCCTCTTCAGTAACCATCCCTAAGTCACCATGAATTGCCTCAGCCGGATGTAAAAAGAAAGAAGAAGTCCCGATACTAGAAAAAGTAGCTGCTAACTTCTTAGCAATAAAGCCTGACTTCCCCATCCCTGTTGTAATCAACCGACCTGAGCAAGATAGGATTTCATGGACTACTTCCACAAACTCACCATTGATAGAATTTCCTAAATTTTTAATAGCTTCAGCTTCAATCTCTAATACTTCCTTAGCTTGTTCTTTAATCCTTATCGCATCTAAATTAGCTAACTCTGACATTGTAAATCCCTCCGTAGTTAGTTGTGTCGTGTGGCGTGTGCCATGTGCCATGTGTCATGTGGCGTGTGCTATGTGTCATGTGGCGTGTGTCGTGTGTCTTGAGCACACAGCTCACAGCTCACAGCTCATAGCACACAGCTGACAGCCGACGACAGACCGCCGACCGCTGACAGCTACCCCTTAACCACCTGATCAATTTTTTGCGCTTGCTTAAGTAACTCTTCTAAGTTCTCTAACCGCACCATATTTGGCCCATCACATAATGCTTCTTCTGGTTTATCATGGACCTCCATAAAGATAGAATCAACCCCTGCTCCTAGAGCAGCTCTAGTTAAATAAGGTACATACTCTCGTTCGCCAGTTGAAGCATCACCAGCTCCTCCTGGTAACTGAACACTATGGGTAGCATCAAAGACAACTGGATAACCAGTATCCTTCATCCGGGGTAGAGAACGCATATCAACAACTAGATTATTATAACCAAAAGATGCCCCGCGTTCCGTTAGCAGAATCCTTTGATTACCAGTGCTTTCAATCTTTTCTACTACCTGATCGATATCCCAAGGCGCTAAGAATTGGCCCTTTTTAACATTAACTACCTGGCCTGTCTCTCCTACAGCAGTCACTAAATCTGTCTGCCGGGATAAAAAGGCAGGAATCTGCACGATATCAAGTACTTCGCCAGCTATCTGAGCTTCTTCTACACTATGCACATCAGATAAAACCGGAAGATCAAACTCATCTTTAACTCGCTGTAAAATCTCTAACCCTCGTTCTAAGCCTGGCCCGCGATAAGAATCAATTGAAGATCGATTAGCTTTATCATAAGAAGACTTAAAGACATAAGGAATCCCTAGTTTAGCAGTAATCTGTTGTAACTTCTCCGCCATTCTTAACACATGGTCTTCACTTTCCATCACACATGGGCCAGCTAATAGGACAAAAGGATGGTTGGCCCCAAACTTAATCTCATCATTTAATCTAACTTCATCTGCTTGCTTCATTTTGTCACCTCCGCGTAGTAGTTTACAGTTTACAGGTTACAGTTTACAATTTACAATTATCAATTATCAATTATCAATTATCAATTATCAATTAAAACCAAAAGGATTAATTTGCTCGACCTCGGCCTTGTGAACTTAATCTGAGCCTCACCGTCGACCTAGAGCTTAATCTTAACCTCGCCCTTGATCTTGCCCTTGATCTCGACCTCGGCCTTAATCTTGCCCTTGATCTTGACCTTGACCTTGATTTTGAACTAGCACATAGCAGACAGCACACAGCTCACAGCACATAGCAGACAGCAGACAGCTACTCTTCTAACAACTCCCTGACTTGCTCTAAATCCTGAGGCGTATCGACACCAACTAACTTATGTTCTGTTTCTACTACCTTGATCTGGTAACCATTTTCTAAAGCTCGCAATTGTTCTAGTGACTCTTGTTGTTCTAAGGGAGTAGGTTCTAAATTTGCGTAATCCAGTAAGAAATTACGCCGATAAACATAGAGCCCAATATGCTTATAGTAATCAACCTTTACTTCCTGGCCGGGATAAGGAATCGGAGCGCGAGAAAAATAAAGGGCAAAATCATTCTTATCAGTTACTACTTTAACCAGATTAGGATTCTTTAATTCTGCTTGGTCAGTGATAAGCTGCTTGAGAGTACTCATTTGAAGTGTTTTATCAGCTA
Source organism: Halanaerobaculum tunisiense (assembly GCF_054657635.1). Classification (NCBI taxonomy): domain Bacteria; kingdom Bacillati; phylum Bacillota; class Clostridia; order Halanaerobiales; family Halobacteroidaceae; genus Halanaerobaculum; species Halanaerobaculum tunisiense. The sequence goes on along the minus strand of NZ_BAAHYI010000002.1, from coordinate 220,452 downwards.
CTAAAGGTTGGACTGCTTGATCAATCATTTCCGGCCTGATTAAAGGTTCATCCCCTTGCACATTAACAATAATCTCCGCTTCTAAATCCTGGGCTACCTCTGCCAAACGATCAGTACCTGTCTGGTGTTCGGAAGAGGTCATTCTTACCTGACCACCAAAATCAGCTACCTGATTATAAATCCGTTGATCATCAGTTGCTACAATTACCTGATCTAAATGATTAGCTTGGTTTGTTCTCTCGTAGACATGTTGGATCATTGGTTGACCAGCAATCTCTTTGAGTGGTTTACCTGGTAACCGGGTTGATGCATAACGAGCTGGAATAATAGCTACTACTTTCATTGTTGTAATCCCTCCACCTGAGACAAGAATTTAGCAAACTCCTGATCAGAATCAAGCAGTTCAATCTCAATCCCTAATACTTCTAATTCAATCTGTTGTTTATTAATTTCAGCTACCAGTTCTTGATTTATGCTAGCAGCGTCCTTTTCAGTAGTAATGATTCGCTCTATACCTTCTTCAGAAGCTACACTAAAAATCTCCATAATTTCCTCTTTAGTATAACTATGATGATCAGCAAATCTCAACTCCTTAACTACTTCAGCTCCTAAATCACTAAGAGTCTGGGCAAAAGACTGCGGATTACCAATCCCCGAGACAGCTAACACCTTTTCTCCTGCTAGATCTATCTCTCTAGGTTGTTGCTGAGCTAAGCTACGCAAATAGGTAGCCTGGTGTTTACTAGTCAACAAAACAGCTGATTGGTTTAATTCTCTTAACTTTGCTTTAAGTTCTTCTAATTCCTGACTAGAGATCTGATCAGCCTTAGTAATCAATAAAGCATCGGCCCGTTGTAAACTGCTAGGTAACTCTCTTAACAGCCCCCGGGGTAATAGATGACCATTAGCAAAAGGATTAGTAGCATCTACTACCACTAGATCATACTCTCGCTCTAATTGCCAGTGTTGAAAACCATCATCTAAAATAATAAAATCTGGCTGGAACTTTTGCTGGGCCAACTTACCTGATTTACTTCTTTGGGAACCAACTACTACTGGCACCTCTGGTAGACTACTAGCTAACATATAAGCTTCATCACCAGCTTCTTGGGCTGATAATAAAACTTCTTTTCTGGTAGAGACAAGCCCTGCTTCCTCTTCTAAACTACCTTTATAACCACGATTTAAGACTACAGTCTGGTAATCCTCTTGCGTTAACTCGTTAGCTAGCATCTTAACCACTGGTGTCTTCCCTGTACCACCTACGGTGATATTTCCCACACTAATTACTGGAGTCGATAATTCCTCTCTGTTCTTCAATCCTAGATCATAGATCTTAGCTCTACTCCAGATTCCTATCTGATAAACTTTAGACAAGACAGTTAAGACTACTAAAATAACTTTAGTTAGGGGGCCTTCTCGCTCTCCAGTAACTACTTCTAATAAATAATTTTCTAGATCCATAATTAAGCCTCCAACATTTCTTCCGCCTCAGCAACTGCTGTTGTCAATCCTGTTTGGAGTTGCTGCTGAGCTGCTTGATTAACTTCTGTTATCTCTATAGGTCTTCCGTAAACAAGGGCACTTTTAGTAAACGGATAAGGTAATTCAAACTGATCCCAACTACTAAAAACTTTCTTCCGGTTAAAAGCAACTCCAAGAGGAATAATCACACTATCTGTCTTCTGGGCCAAATATAAAACACCAGATTTAACTTGATGGCGTGGTCCCCGGGGCCCATCAGGAGTAATTGCTATATTTTTTCCTGCTCTTAACTTTTTAACTAGTTGTAATAAAGAACGAGCCCCGCCTCTAGAAGTTGAACCCCGCACTACTTCCCAACCGAATTTAGCTAACACGCGACTGATATACTCTCCATCATCACTTCTACTAGCCAAAGCTACATAATCCTTATCAGCTAGATAATAGACAGGCAACCATAAGTGACCATGCCACATAGCAAAGATAATCTGTTGGTTAGACTTTTGTAACTTAGTTACTTGGTCTCTACCTTTAACTTGTAACCGTAAGCTACCATTAGTCAATCGGGATAACCAATAGGCTAACCAGGGAATCATTTTTTCTTTCATCCTATCACCTACTTATCAAACTGGGCTTGATAGAGACCTTGGTAGACCCCACCGTGATCTAAGAGTTGTTCATGAGTCCCTGTTTCTACTATCTGGCCCTCTTCCATAACTACAATCCGATCAGCATTTAGAACAGTAGATAACCGATGAGCAATTACAAAAGTAGTCCGCTCCTCCATTAGTCTTTCCAGAGCTTCCTGAACTAATGCTTCTGATTCTGTATCTAAAGCTGAAGTAGCTTCATCTAAGATCAGGATCTCCGGATCATTGAGAATTGCCCGGGCAATAGCTATTCGCTGTTTTTGCCCTCCCGATAAACCAATTCCTCGTTCACCAAGTTCAGTCTGGTAATCATCAGGAAAGTCCATAATAAAGTCATGAGCATTAGCTGCTTTTGCAGCTTGGATAACTTCCTCGGAACTAGCTTGGAGATCACCATAGAGAATATTATCCTCAATAGTACCTCCAAATAAGATTGTCTCTTGAGGCACAATACCTATCTTCTCCCGTAAGGAATCTAAAGTTAATTGTTTAACATCAACCCCATCTATGGAAACTACACCTTGCTCGGGGTCATGAAACCGAGGTACTAAATTAACCAAAGTTGATTTCCCAGCTCCACTAGGACCTACTAAAGCTACCATCTGCCCCGCTTGCGCTTCCAAGTTGATATCCTTGAGCGCCCACTCATCATCAGATTCATATCTAAAGGAAACATCATTAAACTCAACATCTCCTCTAACTTCCTCGAGCGGTTGGGCATCAGGAGCATCCTGAACAGTAGGTTCAATATCTATAATAGCAAAGATTCTTTCTGCTGCTGCTAGAGCACGTTGGATTGTACTGGATAGTCTAGTAATTCCTTTCAAAGGATTAGTAATAATCATCAACAGAGTAAAGAAACCTATCAACTCTCCGGGAGACATCTTACCAGCTACTACTTCTTGGCCTCCATACCAGAGGACAAAAATAAAGGACATAGCAGCTAGCAACTCGGTAATTGGCGTTAGAGTTGCTTTTAGTTGCGAGTTCTTCAAGTTGGCCCGGAAGTTAGCATAGTTTTCTTCCTGAAATCGTTCGTATTCGTATTCCTCACGACCAAAGGACTTAACTACTCTAACTCCAGTAATAGTTTCCTGGAGAATATCAGAAATATCTGCTATCTTAACTTGGGCCCGTTTACTAACTTTTCTAATTCTGCGGTTAAAACGATCAATGACATAACCAATAAATGGAAAAACAATAAAGGATATTAGAGTTAACCGCCAATTATCATACAACAACTTACCAATCCCTGCTGTTAGCTGAAATACTTTACTAAAAATACCGATAGCTCCCGAAGCAATAGCTCCCTGCAATTTTCCGACATCATTAGTAGCTCGAGACATAATTTCTCCAGTCTTATTCTCTGAATAAAAATCCAAAGATAGATGCTGTAAATGCTGATATAAATCATCTCGTAAATCTTTAATTGAATTCTGGGAGACATAGGCTGTTAAATACTTCTCTCCGTACTGCGAGATACCACGAAACAGAAAGATAAAGAACATAGCAATTACAATTAAGTTTAACTCGCCTAACGTAGCCTCCCCTTTTTCTAACCCACGAATAATTGTATCAATTAAATTCTGAAATTTTTCAATAAAGAAAACTTGTAATAAAGCATGCGATATCATAGCTACTATTGCTAGAGCTAACCGCCCTTTATAAGGCTTAATATAACTAAGAACACGTTTAGCTAGCTTCATTTCTGCTATTACCTCCTGTAGCTAACACTAACTGGGCTACTCTGTTTATTGCTCCACTATCTCCTAGATCAACTACAACTTCAGCTAAATCTTCTTCTATCTGGGCTTGTCTAGCAGGAGAATTAAGGATCTCCTTAGCTTCCTGGGCTAAGTTGGCCCCTGTTACTTCTGTTTGCAGTAATTCTGGTACTATCTCTTTATCAGCAATAATATTAGGTAAGCCTACATAAGGTAACTGAACCAGTAACTTCCCAGCTAAATAAGTAGTCCAGGAAGTCTGATAGGCAATTACCATTGGCGTCCCAAAACAAGCTGCTTCTAAGGTAGCCGTCCCCGAAGCAACTAGTAATAAATCTGCTATCTCCATTACTTCATAAGAGTGTTGCGGAATTAACTTAAGATCTAGATCGTACTCCTCAACTTGAGCTTCTAATCGGGACTTAGAAATCGTCTCTGCTACAGGTAACAAAAACTGACTAGTTTGGTTCTGGCTAATCCTGGCTGCTGCTTGTAACATCGGCTCTAAGAGACTATCTATCTCTTGGCTGCGACTGCCTGGTAGGAGACCAATTAACTGCTGATCTTGATCAATCCCAAAGGCTGTAGCAAACTCCTGCGGGGCTAACTCAGCTTCTACCATATCTAATAAAGGATGACCTACAAATTCAACCTCTGCTCCTGCCTCCTGGTAGACTTTCTGTTCCATAGGAAAGACAGAAGCAATCTTAGCTTCATACTGAGCCATCTTGTTGGCCCGCCATTGGCCCCAGACCCAAGCCGAAGGAGCAAAATAATTAACAATTGGGATGTCTAATTTATGAGCTCTCTTAGCAACCTTCATATTGAAACCAGAATAATCAACTAAAAAGACAACATCAGGCTGTCTTTCTTTCATCACTTCTTCTAGTTGGTTTAGTTTTTGATACATTAAGCGCAGATGCTTAACGGCTTCCAGAAAACCAATAGTACTTAATTCAGTCGGATCATAAATAATCTCTACTCCTGCTTTCTTCATCCGCGGGCCACCAAACCCAAAAGCATCTACAGTAGAATCTAATTTCTTAATCTGCTGGATTACCTCAGCAGCATGCATATCTCCTGATGCTTCTCCAGCCACAACTAATACCTTCTTCATCAAACCACCAACCCTACTAAAAGTAATTATAACTCTTTAATCTCTAAATTAAAAGCAGAATACCTAATCAAGTGCTACAATTGGTAGCCCCGCCTGATTGGCTTTTTTAAGAACCTCAGTCTGCTTAACAATAAAAGTCTTATTAGCTTCAATTACTAACCCTTGCGCTGCCACTTCTATTAGCTGTTCTATAGTTTGAAGACCAATAGTAGGAATATCAAATCTTAAGTCCTGCTCTGGTTTACTTACCTTAGCTACTACAACTTCCTGCTGGCCTAACTCTCCACCCCGCAAGATAGCTTGATCAGTACCTTCAATTGCTTCGACTGCCATAACTGCTTGGTCTTTAACAACTACTGTCTGGCCAATATCCAATCTACCAATCTCTTTAGCCATCTTAAAGCCATACTCCATATCGGCTAGTACAGCTTCAGTTGGCTCAACCTCGGTTAGAGTACCAGCTTGCGGCAATAACTTCTGGATCCACTTGGTCTGGTCAATCACTTCTAACCCTGCTTGTTGTAATTCCTGGACTATAGCCAGCATAATAGCATCATCATTCTTCTCTTCTAGATTAGCTAATAACTTTTGGAATCTAGCATCTAGACTAACTCCCTGGTATAATAACTCCTTAGTTACCTTGCCTAACATAATAACCTGTTCTAGCTGAGCTTGTTGGAGAGTAGTAATTATCTGATCTAGCTGTCCTACCTCAATCTGATAGACAGAATCAGCTAGCTGCTGTAGTTGAGCCGTCTCTGCCTGAGGCGTAACAGTAATTACTGTTAATTCATAATCTTCTTCTTGCATAGCTTGAGCAAATAAAACTGGTAACTGACCGTTACCAGCTATCAATCCTAAGTGAGCCATGTTCTCCCTCCTAATTCTAAATTGACAATTATCAATTATCAATTATTTTACCTACAGATACCTCGCTGAGCATTACGTAAAAAGCGTAAGAAATGTTCTATCTTAGGACTATTATCTAGCTCTTCTTCCATTTCTTCAATAGCTTGATTAGTATTTAAGTTAGAACGATACAGAATTTTATAAGCTTGTTTAATCTTCCGTCTTATTTCTGGAGCAACCTCATTTCTCCTTAAACCTACAATATTGATTCCATTGACACTAGCTGGATGACCATCAACTAGTATATAAGGAGGAACATCCTTAACTGCCTTGGAACTAGCGCCTACCATAGACATCTCACCGATTCTAACAAACTGATGTACGCCAGCTAAACCACCAATTACAGCAGCATCCTCCACTATCACATGGCCAGCTAATTGGGCCGAGTTGGACATGATGATATCATTGCTCAGATGACAATCATGAGCTACATGACAATAAGCCATAATCAAATTATTATTACCAATCTTAGTTAAGCCACTACCCTCCTCAGTTCCCCGGTGGATAGTAACAAACTCTCTAATAGTATTGTCATCTCCTATCTCAACAAAACTTTTTTCTCCATCGAATTTTAAATCCTGAGGCACTTGGCCAATAGAAGCCCCATTAAAAATCTTATTATTCTGACCAATTTTAGTCCAGCCTTTAATCACAGTATGTGAGCCAACTTCTGTGCCGGCTCCAATCTCTACATGTTCATCAATCACAGCATAAGGGCCAATCTTTACCTCATCCCCAATTTTAGCCTCAGGATGAACAACAGCTGTCTGGTGGATCTGGCCGCCATTATTTAAGTGGGCTATGTTATCTTGTCCGTTAATCATCTTATCCCCTCCTTATTTATCCTGAATAAAGCAAGTTAAAGTAGCCTCTGCTACAACTTCATCATCAACTAGAGCTTGGGCTGCTACTTTCCCTATGCTTCCTCTTAGTTTAGTAACTTCTATCTCCATAATCAACTGATCGCCTGGTTGAACTGGTTGTCTAAAACGAGCATCATTGATCCGACCAAAATAAGGCACCTTTTCCTCCGAATTATCTACTGTAGCCAACAGACTAATCCCTGCTACCTGAGCCATAGCTTCTACAATCAATACTCCTGGCATAATCGGATGATCAGGAAAGTGACCATTAAAGAAATCCTCATTAGCAGTTACATTCTTGACGCCTATTGTCTTGCCGCCTGGTTCTACCTCCAAAACTTTATCCACTAACAAAAACGGATACCGATGTGGTAAAACTTCTTTAATTTCATTAATATCCATTACTTCTTCCATGCTTATAATTCCCCCTTAGTAAGTTTAGATTTGATTTTATGAGCTAATAGTGAATTTAGTTTATGACCTGACCTAACAGCCATAATATGCCCCTTAAATTCAGGCACTAATTTAAAATCACCAATTACATCCAAAATCTTATGTCGCGCAAATTCCTTAGCAAATCTTAGCTGATTAACTGGACCTGTCTCATCTACCAAAATGGCATTCTCCAGACTACCTCCTAAGGCTAGTCCAGCCTTCTGTAGTTTTTCTATTTCTTTAGCCAGACCAAAAGTCCTAGCGGGAGCAATCTCTGTTTCATAATCAGCCCTAGTAAAACTAAACTCAGCAAACTGGTCAGTTAACCCGGCATGATGGCCCACAAAGGTATAACTAACCTGAAACTCCTCAGCTGGTAACAAGACTAAATACTGATCATCTTGCCTAATCTGAATTGGCTCTGTAACTTGATAAACTTCTTTGCTAGCAGCTTGCTTCTTCACCCCTGCCTCTGTTAATAACTGATAAAACACTTGCGCACTACCATCAGTGACAGGAGGCTCATTGGCATCTAATTCAATTAAGAGATTATCAATTCCTAAAGCATATAAAGCTGACATTAAATGTTCTATAGTATTGATTTGCCATTTATCTTGACCTACAGTAGTACACCGCTTAGTAGAGACTACATTCTCTATCCTGGCTTCTACTGTAGGTTGCTTATCTAAATCAACTCGTTTAAACTTGATTCCTTCGTTAGCAGCTAGTGGCTTACAAACAATAGTCACTTCTTCTCCTGTATGTAAGCCAGTACCTGTATAGCTAAATTCTGTTTCTATAGTCTGTTGCTGCCGCAAACTTGGCTCCTCCTTTATTTGAAAAGTGTGGGTAATGAGTGTGGGGGGGAGTAAATTCTAAAATAATTTTAGAATTTGAAGTTACTCACACTCACACCCACACTCACACTAAAAACTTTGAACTTGCTTTTAACTATCAACTATCAACTGTAAACTATACACTATAAACTACTAATAGTACTCCAATAATTCCTTATACTTACGGCCTACCTCTGATTGAGGATTAGTAAAAATAGTTTCTGGACTTCCTTGCTCTACTACTTGTCCTTCATCTAACAGCAAAATCACATCTGCTACTTGTAAAGCAAAGGATACTTCATGAGTAACTAACACTACAGCCCGCTGTTGGGTTTTAGTTATCCTTTCGATAACCTCTAGTACTTCCTTAACTAAAATAGGATCTAAGGAAGCAGTTGGTTCATCTAATAACAAAAGATTTGGTTCAATAACCAAAGCTCGAGCCATACCTACCCGTTGTTGTTGGCCCCCACTTAACTGAGCTGGATAACTTGTAGCTTGTTTCTTTAATTTAACTCTTTTTAAGGCAGCTACAGCTTGATCCTTCCTTTCTTGAGCAGTTAAGTTAAACTTAAATAAAGGTAACATAACATTCTGGAAGGCTGTTAAATGCTGGATCAAATTAAAGTTTTGAAAGACAAATCCTATCCGCTGGCGCAACTTTAACAGGTGACTCAAAGATAACTCCAGCACAGACTCCCCTTGGAAGATAATCTCTCCGCTATCAGGTTCTGTTAAACGATTTAAACACCGAATAGTAGTTGATTTCCCACAACCGCTTGGCCCCATAATAGCTACTGTCTGGCCTCGTTGGACAGTAAAGTTAACTCCTCTCAACACCTCTTCAGCTCCATAACTTTTCCTTAAATCTGTTACCTGTAACATAATTACTCCTTAAAAATAAGTTTTAGAGCGATTAAAAAATTGTAACAAGCCAGGTTTACCAGCGGGAATTATAATCTGGCGCATAATCTCAGCATAACTTAAACCTAAAGCACGTCCGGCCTGGAACTCAGTTACTGTAATAGGATTTAAGCTACTAGCTTTATAGACAGTAAAGAATCCTAAACTCATCCCGAATAAAACAACTTGCCACCAGGCAATATAAGGTAGATCAATACTGGCTAGTCCAAAGATAGCCCCTAACATCCCACCTCCAACTAACACTCCATAATATAAACCAAAGTCAGCATACCAGCTTCTAGCTCCCTGCCATAAACGCAAAGAATTAATCACCACAGTATGATCAAATAAAAGAGAAAAAAGAGTAATTAAAATAGCTGTTAAAGCTGCCAAAATCATCTTTATCTCGCTTAGAATCTGGTAGACCTGAGCTCTATAATTAGGACTGATAATTCCTAACTGAGCACTAGTAAACGAGACTTGGTGGGGGATTAAAGCTTGGATTTTCCTCTTAACTTGGTCTAAGTCAATCCCCTGCGCCGGCAAAATCAGTCCAATCTCTGAACCAGGAATCACCTTACCTGCTAGATATTCGTCAATCAAATCTATCGTAGCAGTAATCTCCTCATCTTTAAGCTGGGGCAGAGACTGTTGAATAGACTGTAACTCATTAATAATAGCAGGAAAATCAACACTTCTTAACTGCTCAATTCTAGTTTCTAACTGGTTTAAATCAGTCTTCAAAGTAGCAGTATCCAAATTATTAACCTTCTCTATTAATTGAGGATTAATTACTTCCTTCAGCCTAGCCTCTAGGTCCAATTCTTCAATTGTATCTGCTGTAGCCAATAAACCACGTAGTTGACTGACTTGTTCTCGCCAAGCAGTTACCTCTTGTAATACTGGATTATAGCGATTAATATAGGCAATAAGTGGACTACTATTTTCTTCTAAACTAGTAGCTAACTGACCAATAGTCTGTCGTAAGTTCTGTACTTGCTGGTAGTAAGGAGTTCCTGGGGCCAACTGCTGACTAGCTTGTTCTAACTGCCGATTAATACTCTCTAACTGAGAGTTTAAATCAGTCAGTACTCCCTGAATTACATCCAAAGCTTGCGCCACTTCAGCCAACCAAGCTAGATTCTGTTCTAAGTCAGCTACCGCCTGCTGTAATTGAGTAAACTCCACCTCAGAAATATCCTGTTGGTAGGTAGTTAGTTGCTGATTTAACAGCTTAATCTGGACTAAAGATTCTCGAGCCTGCTGCAAAAGAGAACTAAGTTCTACTAACTGGCCTAACAACTCTTCTGACTGCTGGAAAATACTCTGCAAATTAGGCATTAGTTTAACTAATTGGTTAGTAGCATAGGCTAACTGCTGACGAGGATTATGCACCTCGATATTACCTACAGCAGGCCCTAATTGTTCAGCTTGAGGTTGATAGGCTTGATCGCCTAGAATAGCTCGGCTATCCCCATCAGTAACAATTGCTTGGGCTTGGTCATCATCTACTGCAGTAACTCGCAATTGGACTTGGCCCCCTTGTTGGCTAGGAACAACTAATTTATCCTCAACTGCTAACTCAATTTGGGGCTTGACTTGAATAGTAATCCGACTAGTATAACTAGCTAAAAACTGCTTCATCTCCGTCATTGTTTTCAGCAAAGCTTCTAAATCCTCTCGCCCAGTAGCAGTAATATTGACAATATCAGAAGTAAACTCCTGTTGTAATTGAGTTGTCACCTGCTCCCCTAACTCTACTATCCGCTCGGGCTCAGAGGCAATTGGGAATCTAACTGATAAAACTTGATTTTTCTCTAAAATAGTAGTGATTTTTTCTTTAACCTCTGCTAACCGCTCGGGAGTAGTCACCACCACCTCTAACTTATCTTCTTGGGGCAGAGTATAATCCACTCCCGGTAAAGAATTAATCTGTGGTTCTAAATAAGAGTTAGCTTTTTTCTTTAAACCTCTAATCGTAATCCTAGGCTGGATGATTAAAGAAACATTCTCTAATCCAGTTACTGGGGTAAAATAGTCCTTAATCTTCAATAAAGTAGAACGCGTTTTATACTCAGGAGCTAACTTAATAAAAAAATTAGTCCTGCCAACTAAACTAACTCCTGTCATTAACTTTGATCCAGCTAATTTATCATTGATAATCTGTTGCAGTTCTTGCTTAGCTTGTTGCTGTTGTTGCTGGTCTACAACTAATAGCAGATCATACTCACCATAGCCACCTATTAGATTAGATACTAAGTTCCCAAAATAAAAATCACTAATATAACCTACCACTAGTGATAATAAAGCTCCTACTACAATAGTAGCTATGATTAACCTTATTATATCTATCTTAAAGTTGGATTGCAAAAGAGGCACTTATCTATCCTCCTCAAATTATATCATCAAGCCACTAGAGAGTAAACAGCTCCTCCAAAATAAGAACTGGATAATCTAGTAAATTTATACCTGTTTATACTTATTATTTAACAAACAGACATTTTTTAAACAAAATTATTCTGTTATCTCAAACTCCATCTCTACTGCTCCAGTAGCATCTATAGTATTATCAGCTAAAGAAATAACTACCTTTTGGGCTGCAATCCAGTTACCATCTTCTTTTATCTCAGCTTGGTCGGTGACAACTATCTCTTCTTCTGGTGCATTATACTCTAGTCGCTGACCTTTGATCTGTTGACCATCATAATCCAGTTGGACATCCTGTTTAGCCACTAAATCATTACTAGTCGTCCACAGCTTTAAATAAGCACTAGTTAACCGAAACTCTTTGTTTTGTTTCTGGGAGACTAGTTCTACTTCTTGGCTAGCTATTAAGATCTCTTCCTGAAGATCATACTCTAATTTCTGACTCCAGATCTCCTGTTCACTGCCTATTAGATGGACCTGCTTGCTAAAGTAAGCTACCTGTTGCTCCCGATCCAGCTTCAGTTGCTGGGCTGTTATCTGTTGGCCACTATAATCTAATTGAACATTAGCAGTAGCAAGTAAAACATTCTCCTGCTTATTGTACTTAAGATGATCCGATTTTAGCTGGCCTGTCTGAGCAGCAACTACAGGGCTACTCACTAAGATAAGCCAGATCAAGCCTACAATTAACTGTTTATTCTTGATGATTCTCACCTCCAATCTCGAAGGTCATCTCCACCTGACCAGTAAAATCAAACTCCTTCTGGTTCAGATCAACTACCATCTCTTGGGCTGTTAATTCGCCTGCTTCTAAGTTAACTTGCACCCCACTAGTTGTCTGTAAACTATCTTCTTGGGCTGACCAAAGGAGTCGATCAGTAGTAATCTCTAAGCCCTCTACCTCCTGAAGAGTAACATTGCCTTGTAATTTAGCTTGCCCAGCCTGGGGTTGATAAATAATTTTATCCGCTGTTAACTGATAGCTTAGTTGGCCATTCCTAAATAACTTCCCCTGCTTAATTTCTTGGAGAATAATCCGGCTGTCTTTTTCTTCTCTCTTAGGTTCGATAATGGAAGCAGCCTTTAGATCCCATCTTTTAGCCCCTTGATAATAAGTAACTAATTTAGGTTTAGCTACCTGATACTGATAGTCAGCAGCAGGCTTCTGGCTCGAGGACTGATTTGATTGGGTCCAGAATATAATACCTCCTAAGCCAACGACTAGTATAACAAGTAACCAACTTAATTTCTTACTCCACTTCATCTAAAATCCTCCCTAGATCACTATCAAATAACATCTCTCCCTCAGATCCAGTTCCTAATTTAAGTCCTTTGTCAGAGAAGGCTAAGATCTGATACTGCACCCAGACTTCTTCTTGGAGATGATTATAGGCTACAGTCAACTTACGACGGTGTAATCTCTTAGCCAGTTCCAGATTAGCTTCTTTAAACTTCTGGTCAGCTAAATCATAGCTACTATTTACCTCCACCTGCCATTGTCTAGCACTCCGACCTACTTTAAACTGTAAACTATTATCCCACTGGACTAAAGAACCAGTATTTAAATCCCACCGAGCTGCTGTATCATACTGCAAACGATCATAATCCACTGTTAAGGAAGTAGCCGATTCATTAAACTGTTGTTCGTTTAAATCATACTCAGTGACTGCTTCTAAACTATAATGTTCCCGGGAATACTCTACTTCACTAGTTAAATCATCATACTCTCCTGTTACTAAGTCATAACCTGATTTAATATAGAAATCACTCTCTCCTTGGTGCCAACTTAACTTCTCTGTGATCTGGTGTTTCTCATCAGGAGTAAAAAAGCCTTCCGGCGCAGAATTAGAGACTGTCTGATAATCATAAGTCACTCGATTAGACCAGCCAGCTGGCAGTCGGGTCTGTAAGTTAAAATCATTACTATAAGACCAGTTAAGATGGTCAGTACTATACATATTCTGTTGAAATTGCTGATCATAATAAATGTTATTATACTTCCCTAACTGAAAGTAATCACTGTAATCCAGTTGATAATAACCATGTTGCTTAGCCGCAGGCCAATCAACTTGATACTTATTAACTCCCCCTAGTGTTACTTCTAAGGGATCCCAGATTTCAGCCGACCAAATAACACCAGGCTTAACTGTCACTTCCCCCTCTGGAAGATTATAATAATCTATCTCTTCCTCAGTTCGTTGGAGACTAGTACCTAACCACCATTCATAACTAGGCTGCGTTTCTTGTAACTGTAGACTAGTATCATAATCCCAACTTTTAGTTTCCTCTTCCCGACGGTAATTATAAGTATAATCATAATTTAAAGATAAATCATCAGTTAAATAAGTCTGATACTCCAACTGGGCTTGATAGTCATCTAGTCTACTACTAGGCTGCTCTTCGTAACTATAATCCAGATCCAGATCAAATCTATCAGCAGTCGGTTCCCTGGGAAGCTTGTCCAGACCTAGCTGCAGATCCAGGTGATGATTGTAACTTTGATTGCGATTATAATCCAGCCCTAGTGCTGTTTCCCAGTTACCTAAGTCAAGCTGTTGATCAAAAGCAAGCTCAACTTGGTGGGCTTTCTGAGGCTGAGATAGATAATCTCCATAGTGGTCTTGATAATCCAAAGTTAGATCTCGGTTTGTCTGCTCAGTCTCATAATGACGCTCAAAACTAAAATTAACCCAAGGACTTTGCTTAGGATGTTGGCGATCCTGTTCTAGATAGAGATATAAACTAGCCCGATCATCCTCTAGGTTTTTATAATAGTGCTTAGCTCCTATAGCCCAACCTAACTCACTAAAATAATCAACATATAACTGACCAAAATCAGACTCCAAGTAATAATTATAAGTCGTCTTCACAAACCAACCTTTCTGCCGATTATAACCTAGCTGAGGCTGGAAGACTTGTTGGTTATGCTGGAGAGAATAAACTAAAATAGGCCAGTAAAAAAGAGGTATTTGACCATTAAACTCCCAGAAACTAGCGTGATAAGCAACGATCCTATCCCCAGGATAAATTACCATCTGCTGGGCTTGAAAATGATAATGAGGTTCTTCTAACTCACAACTAGTAAACTGCGGAGTGGATAACTTACTCTGTTGGGGACTATAGTCTGTTTTAGGAGTCTGGAGATAAAGAGGACTATTGAGACTAGCACTAGTAAAAGTTCCCTGGGAATCAATAAAAACCCCTTGGTCTGTCTCTAGATCGTACTCCACACGCTGACTAGTATACTCTGTAGTATCTCTGTTAGTCGTAACTTGGCCCTTTGCTACTAGTTGATTCTGTTTGAGATTAATCTCGATTCGATTAGCCTCTAATTCAATCTCTGGAGCTTGTAAATGAGCCTCTCCAGTAGCTATAATCAACTCCTGATCTCGTTGGTAGGTAACTTGTTCTGCCTGCAGATTAACTCCTGCTTCAGCCGCCCAGCTAGAATTAGTCAGCACTAATAGCAATAATAGACTACATAAACTACTAGCTACCACCTTAACTATTTTAATTACTAGTCCCTCCTTAACTTAACTAACTGTAAAATATTCTTCTTTAATTACTAGATAACTACCTAACAGAGCAAAAACTAGATTAGGTAACCAAGCTGCTAACCAAGGAACTAAAACTCCAGTTCGACCTAACGAACGACTGATAGATAACAAGACATAATAGGCCAGAACAATTACTACACTAGCTATTAAACCAAAAATCCGTCCTCTATCCGATTTAATACTTAACGGAGCCCCTAGTAATACAAAGATCAAACAGACTAGAGGCTGGGCCAACTTCAAATGATACTCCACTTGTAACTTCATAGTATCGACTCCACTAGCCTGTAATAGCTTAATCCGCTTGCTTATTTGGGCTCGATTCAATTCAGCTGGTTCCTGTTGTTTAGTAGCTAACTGATCAATCCCCCGCTGGAGTTGAAAACTAGTTCCCTCTAACTTAGCTGTAGTAGTTACATAGCCTTGTTCATTTAACTGATGGTTAGTACCTGATTTTAGATATAACTTCTGTTGCTTAAAATAACCTCTAGAAGAACTAACTACCCGAGAAGATCCTTCTTTATTATAAACTAAAATATTTTTTGCTTGTTGGGTCTTCGTATTTATCTGCCCTAAATAAAAATATCTACCCTGCTGATCAGTAAACAAAACTTGTTGGTGGAAGGGAGTATCCTGTTTATCTTTTACTGACTCCCTAATTATCTCTTCGTATCTACTATTAGCCTCAGGAACTACTTGTTCATTAAACCAGTAGGTCAGCAGACTAACTAGCACTCCTAAGATCAATAAGGGCACTAACAGCCGCGAAAATCTAATCCCTCCTATCCGCAAAGCAGTAAATTCATTATCCTTAACTAACCGAGTCAGAGATAATAAAGTAGCAAATAAAACAGCCATCGAAAAGCTACGTACCATAATTCTAGGTAGTCTATAAAGTAATAATTTGAGTACTATAGGAATTGGTACCTCTTTGATAATAATATAATCAGTCAATTGAAACAGAAAACTACTAATTAAAACAATTACTAGAATAAATAAAGTCACTACCAAAGGTTTAATAAATTCCAAAGCTAAATATCTATCAATAATCTTCATCCTGCTCACCTATTCTAAATTAATTGTCTATTAGTTATAGACTAAAGTACTCCTCTTTAATAATCAAGTAAACACCACTTAGAGCAAAAACAAAATTAGGTAACCAAGCTGCCATTAAAGGAGACAACAAACCATTTCTACCTAAGGAACGACAGGTAGAAAGTAGGACATAATAAAGGAAAATAATTACTACACTAGCTATAATCCCAAACGTTCTCCCTTGTTTGTTATTAACTGTTAACGGAGCTCCTACTAAGACAAAGATAAAACAAGCAAAGGGCTTAGCTAACTTTAAATGATAATCCACTAGTAAAGATGCTACATCTAAATCACTCTCGCGAAAGAGGTTAATATCTTCCCTTAATTCGGCCCGACTCATCTCGGAAGTAGTCTTTTGGTCACCATAAAAATCATCTAATTGCTGATTAACATTAATCTCTAATTCCTGAAAAGCAGACTGATAACTAACCTGTCCTTGCTCATTAAATCTATAAACCATCCCATCTAGCAGATGCCAGACTTGATTTTTAAAATAACCTTTATCCGCCCTAATCAAGCGCGGAAACTTACTTTCCTCATTACTGTCATCATAAACCATAATCTCATATAACTTATCTGTTTCTTCATCGATACGACCAATATGGAACTGCCGCTTATCTGTGCCCTGAAAAAAGGAACCTTCCTGGAGGTCAGGTAGTCCTTCTTGAAGAATAATCCGCCGAACAATATTCTCCGCCTGATGGTTTGTCCAAGGCACTAATTTATCATTAACTACAAAACTAGTTATACTAATCACCAAAGCCGTAATTAAAAAAGGTAACAATAACCGATGGAGCGAGATGCCTCCTAACCGGAGAGCAGTTAACTCATTATTTTTAGCTAATTGACTTAAAGATAACAACGTAGCAAATAAAATGGATATAGTAAAACTCTGGACCATTACTGCCGGTAACTTATAAAGCAATAGTTTAAGTACTTTGACTACCGGTACCTGCTTCACAAGAATTAAGTCTGTTAATTCAAATAAATAACTGCTAATCATAATCACTGTTAAAGCAGCAATAGAAAATAAAAAAGGTTTGAGAAACTCTCCTACCAGATACCGATCAACTAATGATAGACTGTAACGCACTGCTAAAGCCTCCTCTGTCTAGCAACATAGTCGTGTGCTGTGTGCGTGAGTCATTTGCTATCAGCTATCTGTCATCAGCCAGTTCAAGTTCAAAATCATAAAAAATCGCAGATGTATTTTACATCTGCGATCTAAAGGAACTAAAATTTATTTTGCACTCCAACAGAAAAAGTGAATTCGTCTAAATCTTTAAATCCTAGATCAACTTCAACCCCTGCATCAAAATTAAATCTGGTTCCTAAGTTAACACCATCATTATACTCAGCCATCAAAGTAATAATCGGTATCTCAAATTGATTATCATCAGAAGAAATAACAACTGGATTAATCACTTTACTAATCCCAGCAAAAATACGATCAGCAAAATATTCTTCGTCGCCTACTCCTAGATGAAAACGTGAATTATAATAAGAACTAGTCTTGCTAGCTACTAAATAACTCTTACCATTAGTTACTCCGTAACTAACTTGAGGACGATAGTTATCATCTTCATTAAATAATTTAATCTTAGCTGCAGAATACACCTCTGATTCATCACTTTTATCATCCCAATTAGATCCCACACCTATCTGAACACCTTCTCGCAATCCATAGTCAGCAGTCAACAAATCCATATCTTCACCCATTTGGTATTCTAAATTCAAATCCCCTGTCCGCAAAATATCAGCTGTAGGAATTGTCAATAGACCCTTAGTCCCGAAACCACCAACTTCACTAGCTTGCCCTACTCCAGATAAACTAACTACCAATACTAACGCAATAGCAATTAAAACTTTTTTCATTCTGCTTCCCCCTTTAATTCTGTTTCTAATTCTGCTACCTGCCCTTCTAACTCTCTGATTCGCTTAAGTAACTGTGGTAGCTTCTTCCGGGCTACTTTAATTCTTCTTTCCTGCCGATGGTTATGAGCTGGATACCCCGATACAAAAGATTCAGCAGGTATATCTCTAGTTACTACACTATCAGCAGCTACAGTCGTCTGCTCACCAATTGTTAAATGGCCTGCTACTCCACTCTGACCAGCTAGAGTTACTCGCTCACCTACTTGAGAGCTCCCAGCAATACCTACTTGAGCAATAATTAAACATTCAGCTCCAAGTTCTACATTATGGGCTATATGTACTAGATTATCTATCTTAGTCCCTTGTCCAATGACTGTTGCTCCAGTGGCTCCCCGATCAATAGTAACGTTAGCTCCAATCTCCACGTTATCTTCTACTATTACATTACCAAACTGTGGTACTTTAACATGGCCTTCGGGGCCTGTCTCAAAACCATATCCATCAGAACCAACTACTGTACCAGGATGAATTTCCACTCCACTACCTAATTGACAATCACGCTCGATTACTACATTAGGATGGATTATACTACCAGCACCTACTGTTACATTAGGGCCAATATAAACTCCTGGGGCCAAAATTACATCATCAGCAATTTCAGCATCAGCAGCAATTACTACTCCGGGATGAATCGAAAGATTAGCTCCTAATTCAGCTTGAGAACTAATAGTTGCTTTCTCACTAATCTGAGGATCATAATAATCTTCAGTCATAAATAGATCAGCAATCTTAGCAAAAGCTAATCGAGGCTGCTCCACTACTATTAATGGTACATTACTATTTAATTGCGCTAATTCGTCATTAACAATAATTGCTGTAGCATTTTCCTGTGCTTGCACAAAAAATTCTTCATTTTGAGCAAAAGTTATCTGCCCTACTTGGGCATTATCTGCACCACCAACTCCTGTAATCTCCACCTGGTGGTTACCAATCACTTGCCCATTTACTAACTGAGCCAACTCCTTTAGTCTCCTAGCCATTATTTTCCCTCCTCTATAGCAGTTAACAGTTGACAGCTAATAAGTAGCTATCAACTGTTGATAATGTTATTCCTTCTGATCTAATCTCTTAATTACTTGACTGGTAATATCAGTACCACCATACTTAACTTCCTGTTTATTAAGCACTACATCATATTCCTTATTACTAGCAATCTTCTCCACCACACCTTTGATTTCCGATTTAAATTTCTGTTTTAGTTCTTCTCGCAACTGATTAATTTTCTGGTATACTTCCTGGTGCTTTTGAGCTCTTTTATCTGCAGCTAAGTCTTTAGCCCGTTGTTGAAAATCCTGCTGTAACTCTTTAATCTGTTTATTTAATTTAGACTGGTACTCCTGAGCTGCTTCACTTTCAGTCCACACTTTATCTTGGTTAATAACAGCTACTTGTAGTTGTTTGAATTGTACTTTAGACTCCACTTGCTTTTCCTGTTGGGGAATACAACCCGTTAGAGTAACTACTACAAACATTGCTAGCAAGCTAACTTTAATTAACTTCTTCAAGTTCAGTCACCTCCTACAATTCATCTTCTACTTGAGCAGTTAAATCAGTAGCTGAGATATCTTCTTGGGGATTAGTAACTACTACCTCAAGTCCTTCTTGACTAGCTACCTGCTCAATCACTGCTTCAATCTCTGTTTCTCGTTTCGCTTTTAGCTCCTGATGCTGGTCTTGTAACTGCTTAATATCAGACTTGATCTGCTTGATTTTAGCCTCTAAATTAGAAGATAACTTAGCCCCAGCTTGTTTAAAGTTAGCACCTATATCCTGTTGTAATTTCTGTTTGCGCTGGTTTAATTTAGCTCTTAATTCAGCTTCTAATTCCTTTTTTTGAGCTGTAAACTCCGCTATTAACTCTTCTTTACGTTTTTTAAAGTCTGCTTCAGCTTGCTTAGCTAACTGCTGCTCATAATTTTGGAGTTGTTCTTGTAAGTTAGTCTCCTTTTCCTTAATCAACTGTTCCAATTGAGCATCATACTCTGACTGACGTTGTTTTAGTTTCTTCTGCTTAGCAGTCTGTAATTCATTTAATTTACTGCGCTGCTCTTTGGCTTCTTCCTCAGTTAACGAACTAACCTGTAACTTTAATCTCAAATTAAGAATTTGCGAATTATATTCCTCAGCTAACTGGGATTCATAAGTAGCCATCTCTCGATCATACTTAGTTCTTTGGGCCTTAATCTCTTCACTTATTTGTTGCTCTAACTTTTGTTTGCGATCTTTAAGTTGGCTACTAATCTCTGACTGTAATTGTTGTTGGTACTCATCTAATTGTACTTTTATTTCTTCCTGTTGAGCTTTAATTTTAGACTGGTACTCTTCTTTAAGAGTTGCTAACCTATCCTGTATCTGTTGGTTAAAATCATTTAACTGCTGTTGACTACTTTCTTTAACCTGGGCTAGGTTATTTCTTTCATTTTGTAACTTTAACTGTTGGTTAGCAATCTGTTGCTCTAATTTCTTAATCTGTTCGGTTAATGGATGGCTAGGATATACTTCTGCTAGATTTACTAGTCCAACTTGAGAGTTATTATCTATCTTGCTAGCTTGGTCTGTAATTTTAATCTCTGCTTTACCAGAAGCTACTACCACTACTACCAAAATAACTAATAACCCTAGTCCAACTTTAACCCATCGTCGTTGGAACATCTATCATCACCTACCTCTATTACTATTGATTAGTTGTTTTATCTTCTGTATTATTCTGAGTGGTATCTTCTTGTTTGTCCTTATCCTTATCCTTGTCCTCTTCCTTGGCTTCCATCTTAGCTAATACTTCATCAGTTAGATCATAACCACCAGTTATCACTGCTGATTTATCCACAACCAACTTAATATCCTTTTCTTCTGCTACTTGGCTAATTAGTTGGTTGATCTCCTCCATTACTTCTCCTACTAGTTGCCGTTCTAATTGATCAAGCTTTTGTTGGTATTCCCTTAGTAATTCTTGTCTTTTCTGTTTACTTAAATCCTTAGCCTCAGTCTCTAATCTCTGTTGTAACTTCTTAGCTTCTCCTTGTAACTTACCTTCAGAAGTATCTTTTTGGGGGTGCTTATTGAATAATTTTTGCATATCAACATAGCCAACTTGTGGTTTTTTATTGGCTTGAGCAGTTTGATTGATCAATAAACCTGCTCCTACTAAGACAACTATCAGCCCTATCAGTCCTAAACCAGTTAACTTTTTCATTGTAGAGCCCCCTTCTAAAATCTATTACCTAATCTAATACTAAATTTATCTTTAGAATCCAATTTAGCTTCTGGAGCATAACCATAATCCAGTCCTAGTTGGCCCATTGGAGTATCAAATCTAACTCCTAGCCCAGCTGAATAATTAATATCATTTAACTCCTCTAAATCAATATGATCTTCAAAAGTTCTTCCTGCATCTACAAAACTAACACCTGTAACCTTATCTACAATCTTAAATCTATACTCTAAACTACTAGCTAAGACTGACTCACCAATAAATCCTTCTTCTTCTGGATTATTCTCTGGCTTGTAATAGTCATCATCATAACCCCGGATCCCATCTAAACCAGATAAAGAATATTTATGATCTGTTAAGTCACCACTGCTTTCACCTAGCTTTAATCTAATAGCCCAGCTATTATCCTTACCAGAGGGTAGATACTTCCGTAGGTCTGCTTGATACTTAGTGTAGTCATTATCGCCACCTAAGATGCCTGCTTTTTCTATTGCTAGTTCAGATTTACTACCAGATCTTGGACTTAAAACATTATCTCTAGTATCTCTAACTGTCTTAAGAGTTAGACTCCGATTATCTTGCCAGTCATTCCAATTCTCTGCATCAGCTTCTTTAGTCTTTTCTCTATCTATATTTAACTTTAGATAACCTTGCGTATTATCTGTTAGAGGACGACCTAAAGTAATATCTCCTCCTTTAGTCTCAACTTCCTTACCGCTTGGCTCTGTCTCATCTTTATTGTAGAGATTAAAGTTAACACTAGTCTGACTACCAAAGGCCCATGGTTCATAAAAACCAATCTCATAGGTATTCTTCTTTTGGCCAAACTGCCACTTCAACTTTACATTCTGCCCGCGACCACGGAAGTTATCAAGTTCAAGGTTAACTGAACCTGTCCAGCCATAATTACCACTATATCCTCCAGCTAAAGAGGCTGTTCTTGTTTTGGCTTCTTCAACTTGCACTTCTAAATTAACAGCCTGCGGGTTATCTTCTACTCGATTAAATTTAGGTTTCACATCTTTAAAATATCCTAAGTTATAGACATCTCTTAAATCAGACCACATTTGATTGATATTAAAGACCTGGCCTGGTTCTAGAGATAACTCTCGTCTAATAACATAATCCTTGGTTTTATCGTTGCCACTAATTAAGATCTTATTAATCTGCCCCTCATTAACTTTAATGTGCAACTCATCTTCATTCTTAATTGTAACATCAACTATTTCAGCTAAGACAAAACCTTCTTCTTGATAATACTTATTCAGTTCTTTAACTCCTTGATTTAATTGATTAACATTTAAAATCTCACCTGTCTGTAAGCCTATAGTCTCTTTAAATTTAGTATCTGGTACATTCTCATTACCTGTTATCTTAATTGCTGATAATTGAGGATTCTCAATCACCTCAAAAATCAACATCACTCCATCTTTGTGGTTTTTAAAGTTGACTTTAACATCAAAGAAGTAACCTAAATCAAATATAGACTGCATATCCTGTTGTAATTGATCATAAGAGATATTATCTCCTATTGTAGTTTCTACTCCATTTAAAATCTCTTCCTCAGCTATCTCTTCATTACCTACTACTTTAATAGCTGTAATAGTATTCTCCTCTAATTTTTCTTTACTTGGCTGAGGATCCATTTGCGGTTCAGCTGCCACTAAAAATCCACTATTAGCTACTACTAAAGTTATTACTAAAACTATTATACTCCAGCTTTTATGTTGCATAAGTTAATGTCCTCCCTGTTTAGAATGGAATTCTAGCTTCCACTCCTAAATTATAATCACCTTGACTATTATAAGAGCCTTGGAAACGTAGGTTATCCAGTCCTTGACCAAAATTATACTCAAAGCCTAGTGATCGTTCTTCTTTTGTCCCAAAATTTTGTTGATACTTCAGCATAAAATTAGGAAAAATAAACTTTCCTACTTCGATTTCTAACTCATTACTCAGTAAAGATTTAATTCTTACCTGATCTAAATTAAATGATTCTTCAAAAGAACGTTCTACTTTATATAATAATTCTGTCTTAAAACCTTGCCCAATAATCCGCCATAACTCATCTTTAACTGCCTCTTCATAATTTTTCTCTAATAAATTCCCAATCCCTCCTTGGCTAGTCAAGAGATCAATAATTTCTTGCCTAGTAAGCGGTGGATCAGAAGATAGAGAAAAATTCAATTGATCGGCTGCACCAGTTAATCCTAAATCTATAGTTGTGCCCTGAATATTTGTCTCGGCTTGCACCTCTAAATTAGGAATGTAACTATATTTATCAAATACAGCCCTACCCTCTTGTAATTCAAACTCAGTATTATAGTAAGTGAAGCGGCCAGTAGTTGACTTTAATCGTCCTGTCAACTCCAACTGTTCATTGACTGTCTGTAACTGCAAATTACCACTTCGGACTAATATATTAATATTATCATTACCTACTTTAACTTTCTCCCCAGGGGTGATTTCTAAATCAAATCGAGGCTTAACTAGTGGCTGTTTACCACTATTATCTGTCGGCCACTGGAAAGGAAGGGCAAATTGGAGATCATGAGCTGTAATAGTTCCTTGGATCAGCGGTTCTGTTACCGGGCCAATAATTTCTAACTGGCCATCATTGAGTCCTTGCCAGGATCCATGTTCAAAAGCTATATCCTGACCAGTAAAGTCTAGGTCAAACTGACTAGGAACTAGTCCTGCCAAAGAGATTGAACCACCTAGCTGAAACTCTCCTCCCCCATATCGACCTGCTACATCTTTAACTAATACCTGACCTTCTTCAAAGATTAATTTCCCATCTAATTGATTTATCTTTCTATCTAAACTAGAATGAGCAAAACCACCTGATACTAGCTGAGCCTCGCCAGTCAGTTGGGGATCTTGCCAAGTCCCATCTAACCTCAACTCAGCTTGTCCTTGTCCTAGAGCTGCTTGGAGGTCATCTAACCAGAAAGAAAGCAAGCTCAAGTTTCCTCCTTCTAATTTCATAGCAAGATCAAATTCCTCTTCCGGCACTAAAGGGATCAACCCCTTAGCCTGAAGAGTATTGGATCCTTGGATCTGGAGCTGTTGGTTTAACACCAACCTTTGGCCATCAATCACCTTCGCCTGACCAGTCATCTGGTCATACTTTAACCCCTCTATCTGACCATCAGTAACCTGCAGTTGAGAATCAAAATCCAATTGATCCAACTGTCCAGTCAACTGACCTGTCAAATCCAGATCGCCTGCTACTTGATAAGGGACTAGATCCCACTGGTTTAAATTGGCTAAATCAAAATCAGTACTTATTACTTCCAGATTAACCCCTTGTTCAAATTGATAATCACCTAGCAACTGTACTTGGCCTGACTGGTCTCTATCAGCTACTGTTAAGTCCAGCCCAAATCTAGGTTGGCGGAAGGAATCATTCAACTTAACTCTACCTGTCAGCTGATAATTCTGTTTAATTGGAACCGGTAGTAACTGACTAAAATAAGCGAGATTCCCTTGTTTAATATTAATTTTTAAATCAGTAAACTCCTGCTGATATAGATCCAAACCACCATCTATACTATAGGAATTATCCTGATAGTCAACTTGTCCTTCACTAACTGCTAATTGAGCATCAGCATAATGTAATTTAGCTGTTAGATGGCCTATCTGCTGCTCGTTAAGCTGAATATCTGTGCCCTCTACTCTACCTGTTGCTTTAAGATCAGGTAGTTGGCCATAAAGTCTACCTTCTAATTGAGTTTGACCCTGCAACTGAGCTAGCTGCGCCAGATGATCACTATCCTGGAGGGCAAAATTCTGGCTACTAAAGTCTAAATCCACCTGTCCTTCTTTGATATTTCCGCTAGCTTGAGCTGTACTATCTTGATAGTTAGCCTGGAGATTATTAATTATAAATTCTCCTTTGCGACTAGTAAACTCTAGTTGGGCCTGATCAAAATTCTGGTCAAAAGCCTGGCCTTCAGCTACTGTAGCTTGTCCGGTAACCACTGGATCAGTCAGTACTTTTTTTATTTGAGCCTGACCGGTAGCTACTCCAGTAATAGGTAAGTGGAGCCCTAGACTAGTTAAGAATTTATCTATCTGCACCCCATCAGTAGCAACTGTTAATTGAGCATTACTAGTGGCAAAATCAAGCTCTCCTGCTAACTGACTCTCAAGTTCAGGTACTTTGACTCTTTCTAAGCTAACCACTTGATCTTCGTAATTTATCGCACCACTAGCAGAAGCTATCTGGAGTTGATCATCTAAAAAATCAGCTAAGACTAGATCACTTAAACTAAACTGGCCGGCAAAATCAGGCGCAGACCAATCTCCTGTCAATTTACCATCTAGACTGACTTGTCCAGCTAACTTATCTAAGTGATGAATAGAGTCTAAATCAGCCAACTCCACCTGGTCCGCTTGGAGAGTTAAATCCAACTCACCTGCTAAATCAACCATCCCCTCTAATTGGACATTAGTCTCTCCTGTTTCCAGTTGGGCTTCATTTAAAAAGAGTTGGCCCTGGTTAAGCCATAAATCAGTCTCTAACTGATCAAAGTTATAGCCAATTACTGCCCCTTGTTGTAAGGAAACAGAGCCTAATACATTTAATTGATCACGAGTAAAACCTGTACCCGAAATAATACTTTCACCACTAGCCAAACCAGAAACAGGTAGATTAAATTCGGTTTCCTGAGCCAGCTGGTCTAGATTCAACTTCTTAAACTGGGCGGATAAAATGTAATTAAATTCTTCTCCTAAAGTTACCATCCCGTCACTGGAAAAACTACCAGCTCCATAATCAAAATCAAGTCTTTTTAAGTTAACAGCACCATCTTGATAATGAATTCTACTGGATAAATCAGTTACTGTAGCCTGATTTATCTCCCCAGTAGGTAACGTAATGGCTGCTTCTAGATTTGGATTCTGGAGAGTACCACGTAGCTTGCCACTTATTTTAGCTACTCCTTTAAGCTGGAGCTCAGTTGGCCCTAATTGATTTAACTTAGCCAATTCAAGGCTAGGTGCTTTATATTTGAGATTAAGCTGGGGCTTGTGCCAACCAAAAGTCTCGCCAGTAACCATTACTGGAGCTCCGTCAAATCTACCTAATAACCGCTTTACTTTTAACCCGTAATTATTAAGGGTGAAACGACTATTGATAGCAGTTAATTCCTCATCTTGGTAACTTACTTGAGCCTTACTTAAAAATAACTCACCATAGTAATCAGGTTCGGCCCCTAAATCTCCTGTGAACTTGATCTTACCAGCTAATTTTCCTTGATAAGCAACACCTTGCTCCTTTAATCCTAAATCAAATTTTTGGCCTAACTTTGCTAAGTTCACTTGAGCAAAATCAAGTCTTCCTTCGTAAGCCTGGTCCTGATCAATTTTACCTGTTAGATGTAACTTTTTATCAGCTAAAGTAGCTAACCGAGCTGATAAATCAACTTCTAACTCCGGTCCTAGTGTAACCGCTCCTTGAATGTTACTTATTTTTTCTGTTAAGTCTTGAGCTTTATAATTTATCTCTCCGTCTTTGATCTCTACTGTTAATGATAAGTCTTCCTTAGCGGAAACCGTCTGTTCTTGACTAGTGAATTGTTCAATTAAAGATTGATAATTATTCTGCTGTTGATTTACTATCTTAACCTGCGGTTGGATCAATTCTAAACTTTGAATACTCCGGACAGGATTTAAAGTATTCAATAATAAATCCTGCCAGCTATAACTAACCACTATCTTCTCTATATGAATTAAATCAGTACTTTCTGGCTCACTGAGTCCTACCTGCTGAATTATTAACTGGTTTATACCTGCTAGATCAATCCTATCTGCCTGTAACTGAACTCCTGCTTTCTCTTCTAACTGATTGATTACTTTAGTTTTAATTTCTTCTAATAATAATTGACTATTGCTAACAACTAACCAAGAGCTAAGAAAAAATATAATAATTACTGCCACTGCTATTTTTTTAGCCGGTAAGGCTTGCAAGCTCATTTTTTCTCCTCCACTCTGCCTGGAACTTCTAAAGATCGAGTCACTTTTAATGATATTATATTTTATTCTATCTTGCAATAGATATTATTAGTTAGTTATTGAATTAAATGTAATCCATTAACATTTAACCCATCACACTACCAAAAAAAGGCTCTCTAAATAGAGAGCCTGATAACCTATTTATCTGCTGAAGATTGCTCATTCTGCTGGCTAGTTGTAACTTTAATCTGTTCTTTAACTGCTCCTTTTAACACATACTCTGTATTTAACTCCTCTTTCACTAAACTCTGATTTGTTTGCTTTTCTTGGAGAGCACTCTCAGATTGAGTAGCATAACTAGATCTTAACTCTAATAATAGCTGGTTATTCTGATTCTGGTCTTGATAAGTCTCAATTAACTTTTCTAGACTCTGAATCTGACTTATCTGCTTCGAGCGATTCTCACTTTGAGATTGAGTAAAATGATCTAAATTAGCTTCCCGCCCACTTAAGGCATGGAGTTCTAATTGCTTAGCTTCGACTTCCTCTGGAATCTGGAGACTAATCTGCTTATCAATTGTATCCTCTCGATAGCGACGCAAAGTAACAGTAGCTTCTACTTCATCTCCTGGCTGTACCTCAGTCTTATCTAAAGTAATTTCCTCAACTAAAGCTACCTTAGCTTTCTCTTCTACCTCTATATCAACCTTAATTCCAGAAATATCAACTTCCTGAAATGGATTATCAATTATTAACTGTAGCAAATTAACTAAACTAGATAAAGAAGTGGAAGCTATATCTTGCTTACTATAATAAAAATTTTGATGTTTAATTAAATTATCAGGTAAATGATTCCCCATGATCTCTAATTGTACCTTAGCTGTTCCTCCACCTTTCCGATCAAGTGTACTATCTATAGCCTGTAATAAGGCAGCTGTTGATAATTTCGGTAATAAATCTTCTTCCTCTACTATCTGAAAATTATAATTTTGCTTGCGTTGTAGATCTTTATCAGTTACCTTTATCTCTACTGGAATTACATTAGGATACTTATCTATAGTTCCTGCCAAACCTGCACTTCTATCTTGCGTGATAATTCCCTTTAAATCCAGTGGCGATCCAATCTTAAAAGGCATCTTAACACTTGTCACCATCTGATGGATATAGGCTGCTGATAAAAGATAATCAACATTTCCAGTTGATAAAAAAGGATGACCAAAAGCTAGTAGTTGATCCTGATCACGATAAGTTAAAGTACCAATCGAGGAAACATTAATATCTCCTCTGACTAACTGGACTGCTACTGCACTGCCAGGTTCGAGAGTTACATTTTCGTCTCTAGACTGAACGCCACCGCCTTTTACTGGGGCCAAATCATAATTATCCAGTTCTGTAGCTAATCTATCCCGGGCTCTACCTTCTAATCCATTAACTACTAGCGGAGTAGTAGCCGGCTTAGCTACTAATGTAGTGTCAGCTGCCTCCTCTCCAAAACCAAATTTAAGCTTATCATACTCTTTATTACCTAGTTTAATTGGTTTATCCAACCTAATATCCTCTGGATTCTGATCTAGCTTATCTAGCTTAAAAATATCTAACATACTCTCAATAGGAGTTACCATCCCAATCTTATGATTAGCCATCTGCCAACCATAGCCTACTGCCCCAATTAATTTCCCATCAATATAGACAGGACTACCACTCATTCCAGAAGCAATGCCTCCAGTCTTATCTATTACCTGACCACTAGTCTTAATTAAGATCAAAGGATGGTCTGCTTTATCCTGAATAGTACTTACTACTTCTACCTTAAAGTCCTCTACTTCCGTACCACTAACAACTGTCTTGCCCACCCCTTTCATGCCTGGTTTCACTTTATCTAACGGCATGATTTCAGGACTAGCTACTACAGTCTGGGCTACAACAAAACAGATAACTAATACCATAATAGTCCGTACTGCTTTTTGCAATCAAATCCCTTCCTTCCAAATCAAATTCTTACTTTCTTGTATCTCTCTTTAATTGCCGATAAGTTGCCTCAGCAATTCCTAATTTGCTATTTTTAGCAGTCTTTTTAGCCAGTTTATCATAGTACATATCTTCAAATATATCACGCTGTAATCCACTATCCAGTAGTTTAGATTTAAAACCAGCATCTTTCATCTCCTTAAACATCATTCCTACAAAAATAGATTCAAACTTGTTACTTACTTTCTTTAATTGGTTTTTATTTTGGGAATCAGATTCTTGCTGTTGATCATCCATTATCTGCTGAAAATCCTGTTTAACTTTCTGCCCTTCTTGGTTTTTCGCCTGTTGTCTTGCCAATTGATTAAATTTCATCTGGGAATTAATCTTCACTTTTAGTCCCTCCTGTTACATAATCTCTAAGTCAGCATGTAAAGCACCAGCTTCTTTGATAGCTTGTAAAATAGAAATTACATCTCGGGGTTTAGCCCCAGCTGCATTCAATCCTTTAACAACATCGGAAATAGTAGCTCCTTTAGGTAATACCATTAACTTTTTTTCTTCTTCGTTGACCTCAACTTCTGTATTCTCCTCAATCGCTGTTTCTCCTTCCGAATCTTCTGCAGGCTGGGAGACTTCTTCATTAGTCTCAATAGTGACTGTCAAATTACCATGAGCGACAGAAACTTTAGATAACCGGACATTATGCCCCATTACAATAGTCCCAGTTCGTTCATTAACCACTACTTTAGCATCAGTATCTGGTCTTACTTCTAGTTGCCCGACTCGAGACATAAAACCAACTTTATTATCAGTAAAATGTTGGGGAATTTTAACCTGTACCCGACCTCCATCCATTGCTTGAGCATAAGCTCCACCTTGAGGAGTATAGCCAAACTTACTATTAATCACATCAGCAATTCTTTGGGCGGTAGAAAAATTAGGTTCTGCTAAAACCAAAGTCATTTTTCCTTCTGCAGCAAACTTAGTATCTAAAGAACGTTCAATTATAGCCCCATTAGGCACCCGACCAACTGTTGAATGATTCTGCCGTACCTGATTACCTCCTTGTTGAGCATTAAAGCCTCCAATAGAGACTGACCCTTGGGCTACAGCATACACCTTTTCCCGGGCCGGCCCTTGGAGGGGAGTCATTAATAAAGTACCACCCTGAAGACTATCTGCCTCGCCAACAGATGATAGAGTAACATCAATCTCATCTCCTGAGCGAGCAAAAGGAGGTAGATCTGCGGTAACCATTACTGCTGCTACATTATCCGCTCCTAACTGGGAAGGATCAACTTTAACCCCAAACTCATTCAACATATTAGCAATTGATTGCACTGTCTGGTCACTTCCGCCATCACCAGTTCCATTCAAACCAACTACTAACCCATAACCAATCAGTTGGTTATTCCGGACACCTTTGACTCTTGTTATATCTTTTATTCTTACTAACGGATCATTATTACTTTCTTGGCCAGGAGTTAAAGCTAGAACTGGATTAGTTACCAGTAAAACTAATAAGCATAATTGGATAACAATAAACTTCTTCATTCTACTCCCTTCCTTTCTAAAAAAGATAATTTAAAACTCTAGTAATCATTCCTGGCTGTTGTTTATCTCCTATAGCCCCTTGGCCTTGATAATCTATATTTAATTGAGCAACATAAGTAGAGTCAATCGAGTTATCAGCAGTAATATCCTCTGGTCTAATAATCCCATCTAACTTAATCTGTTGTTCTTCATTATTAATAGTTAATTGTTTTTCTCCAGTAATCTTTAAGTTACCATTATCTAAGACCTCTGCTACTTCTACTGTAACTTCTGCTGATAAATTACCACTCCGGCTAGTTGTTCCTGTTGCTGTACTACTATCACTTTCATTAAACCCAAAAGAATCAATGAAATCAAAAATACCAGTTCCTGCTCCTGCATTAGCTTGGTTACTCTGGGAGACATCGGTACTAGCCTGTTGGTTAGCTGCAGCATCCTCCTGAATCATAATTGTTAAAATATCTCCTGCCTCATACTTACCATTATCAGAATAGACTGATTCAGTCTCGTTCCATAGGGAAGCAGCTTGCCCAGTTGTTGCTAATAATATAACTAAAATAATTATTAAGGCACCAGTCTTCCTGTACATCTTTGTAGTCACCTTCCTTTACTAATTAACAATTACTTGTACTTTTTTAGGGCCAACTACCTGCCCCTTAATAGTCTTGCCGCTACTTTTATTCTTAACTTTGACTGTTTCTCCTTGGTGTCCGGATTGTAAAGCTCGTCCCGTAGTAGTAATCCAGACCCCACCTACCTCAGCAATAATCGTTACATCTGTCCACCGTTTAACTAATGAAGGTTTTTTTACCATATTATTTAATAAAACCTCTCCTGGACTTAAGGAAGAGGTTAACTTAAAATCAGACAACGAGGTACTAGGATCTACAAAGTCTCGATTAGGATTAGAAACTGTTTTAGTCTGAATAGCAAATAGATCACGACTTATTCGCTGCCCAGTCTTTAAATTCTTCTTACTGACTAGTACCTTTTGTTCTACCTGAACTTGGTACTGGAGATAAAATCGCTTATAAAATTGGCCATTAACTATTAGCTTAAGGGGGATACTTGCTCGCCCGACTAAATTACGACTAAAATTATTCTCCACCTCAAACTCAAGCTCTCCTTGCGGTACCCGAACTTCTGAGGGAGGGTCAATAGCTTTAAGCTTTAATTTCTGCTTAGAATAAGGAAGTTGGTTGTAAATATAATCTTTTCCTGCTGCCAGTAATTTAGTTGCTGATAACTTACGATAGTTACTAACTACTCTAAACTGGTAAGGGATATGTAACTTCACCTGGGAGAAATTAACCTGATTACTCTGTAAGTGATTAATAACTTGCTGGCGATAGATAGTACGTTTATAATCAGGCAACGGTGCCTTACCTAAATCAATATCTGCTATCTTATCTTGAAAACTACTACTTCCTTTTATCTGAGCTATCTCCTGTAAGTTAACCTGTAACTTAGTGACTTGCACCTGTTGGGGAATAATAATCATATTAGATTGGTTCCCAATTGCTAATCCAGAAGTCACTAACAATAGCAAAAGAACTAAATTTAAAGTTACCAGTTGGCCCTTGGTCATATTATGTTTCGCTCCTATCTTTTGAGATTATTAGCTTGTTGTAACATCTGGTCAGAAGCCTTAATTGCCTTAGAGTTAACCTCATAAGCTCTTTGCGCAGCAATCATATCCACCATCTCATCAACTACTTTAACATTCGATGTCTCTAAAAATCCTTGCGCCAACTTACCATAACCAGCTTGTCCCGGACTACCAGTCATTGCCTCACCAGAAGCTGGTGTCTGCTTGAGTATATTCTGGCCATCACTCTTGAGCCCAGCTGGATTAGCAAAATTAGCTAACTCAATCCGGCCTCCTTCTTGCAGTATCTCATTACCTGGTTCCTTATAGGTAACCATTCCTTCTTCATTAATTGTTACGTCTTTAGCATTAGCCGGGATAGTCACTGGTGGTTGTAATTGATAACCATCAGAGGTTACTAATTGCCCATTGCTATCTAACTTAAAAGAACCATCTCTAGTGTAACCAGTACTTCCATCAGGTAGTTGAACTTTAAAAAAACCTTTCCCTTGAATAGCTAAATCAAGTGAATTACCAGTATTCTTTAAACTCCCAGTGGTAAACATCTTTTGCGTAGCACCAGGACGCACACCATGACCAACTTGAATCCCAGTTGGAACTTGCGAACCTTGACTATTAGGAGTTCCCGGTTCCTCAATTGTTTGGTACATTAAATCTTGAAAACTAACTCGAGACTTCTTAAAGCCTGTAGTATTAACATTGGATAAATTATTAGAAATTGTATCTACATTTAACTGCTGAGCCTTCATTCCTGAAGCTGCACTACGTAATGAACGAATCATTTTCTAACCTCCCTTATTTTAGTCATTAGTCTTGAGTCATGTGTCGTGAGTAAATTCAAAAGCATTAAGATTTTGAACTAGCTCACAGCACACGACACACACTAAATAATACCCTAAACCTTCCCTACTTCATTAACTGCCTTACCTAATGTCTGATCATGTGACTTAATCATCTTTTGATCAGCTTGATACTGCCGACTTGTTTCAATCATCTTTACCATTTCCTGAATAGGATTTACATTGGATCCCTCTAAATAACCTTGTTTAACCTTAGCCTGAGCAGCAAAAGCTTGTCCAGTCTCAGGAGTTCTTCTAAATAAATTATTTGCTTCCTTAACCAGACTGGATTTATTAGCAAAATCCCGTACTTGGACTGTATTAACTACATTCCCATCTACCACTAACTGATTATCCTTGAGATTAACACTCTCGCTATTAGGAGCCACTTGTAAAACCCCTTCTGCACCTTGGACAGGATGCCCTTGTTGCGTTACTATTTGATTTTGATTATTAATAGTAAATTCACCTTGCCTAGTATATCTTTTTCCTTCGGGAGTCTGCACCACAAAAAAACCTGAACCATCAATTGCCCAGTCTAACTGTCCATCTGTCTGGCGAAAACTACCAGTACTATGATCAGTAGCTGTTTCACTAATAGCTACTCCACTACCACCCTTACCTATATTAGTTGCTTGTTGGTCAATTCGCGTAACCATTTCTTCAGCAAAAGACTTCTGAATAGCTCTATCTTTTTTGTAGCCTGTTGTATTAATATTAGCTAGATTATTAGAGATTGTATTATTCTGTTGTTGAGAAGCCTTCATTCCTGATGCTGATGTATATAATCCTCTTAACATAAATGACCTCCTTATTATAGTTACTTATTAATTATATTATACATCTAAACCTGAACTCCTTTCTTTTTACTAATTAAATCAAGAAGTAACTTAAAACAAAAAAGAGACTGGCTTAGTTGCCAACCTCCTTAGTTTGCTCTTCTTGCTTCTGTTGTAAATATTTTTGCCTAGTAGCTTCTCCACCACGATAGTGTCGCTCAGCCTTATTATAATCTAATATTTGGCGTACTTGCTCAGCCAGTTTAGGATCTACCTTTTCGATTCTATCTGTTACGTCTTTATGAATTGTACTCTTACTAACCCCAAAAACTTTAGCTGCTTGTCTAACTGTTGCTTTAGTTTCATATATGTAACGGCTAACTTCTATCACTCGCCGATAAATATAATCCTTCATTAACTTGTCCCCCTTGTCTACTCCGCTTTTATTTTATATATATGGTTAGGGACAAGTAATATGTCAAAAAAAGCAAATTAATTTAAATATTTTTCAGGTGCTACATTTTTACCATCTTTAATTACCTCAAAATGAAAACTATTCTTGCCGCTGCCTCCACTATCTCCTACTTTACCAATTAATTGACCTTTACTGACCTGGTCTTCTTCTGTCAAATCAGTACTCTGTAAATTACCATATAAAGTTTTAAAATTATCATTGTGTTTAATAATTACTGTTAACCCTACAAAGTCATCTCTAATTATCTCTTTTACTTGACCAGCTTGAGCTGCTTTAACTTCAGTGCCTATTTCAGCTGCTAAATCCATACCTGGGTTATACTTCCAAGCATCTAGGGTCTGGTCTTTATACCATTCCCGAGCAGTAACTACTTCTCCCTCAACTGGAGGTAACAAATTACCAATTTGTGACTGACTGGTTACTTTAATAGCATCCTGAGGCTTTTCTTCAGAAGTAGCCGTTTGTTGTTGGGTTGTCTCTTTTTTAGATTGCTCTTGCTTAGTTGATTTATCAGCTGCTGGTAGACTCAATTCCCTTCCTTCAAAATCAGGTTGACTAGCTTTTTCTTTAGGCTCTATTACCTCTACTTGGGCTGATTCTTGATTTTGACTCCGTTGTAAACTATACTCGCTATAGTGCTGATAAAGAGCAAACATCGCTCCTAAAGTAAAAAACAAGCCTATAAATGCTAAACCTTTCTTCCACTTTGCTTCTTTAAGTTTAGCCAATACTCTCTTCAGCTGTTCTTTCATCACTTCCACCTCCGGGAGTTATATTTCCCAGAGATTAATAATTTATACATATCAATCATGCTTTACCAGAGAAAAATCAATCCCTGGATAATAATGGTGGAGAATCTCCACAAAATTATAACCCTCTTGGGCCATACCTTCAGCCCCATACTGACTTAAACCTACTCCGTGTCCATAACCAGTAGTAGTTACTTGCACCTCTTCCTTAGTTGCCTCTAAATCAAAATTAGTAGAAGGTAATCCTAACTTAGTTCTTATTTCTCGACCGGAAAAAATATGGCGACCTATTCGTAACTGAGCAACACGCTGACTAGCACTTAACTTAATAATCTCTATCTGATCTGGATTAATATTATTAATTCCTAGTTCCTGTTCTAATTCAGACAAAGTAAACTGCTTTTTAACTTGATAATATGGTGAATTTGACTCATACTTGCTACTTACAGTTTGTAAATAAGGAACTTTTGTCCCCCATACCTCCTTAGCTGAAGCAGTATGGCCACCACTAGTGGAATGATAAACTGCATCAATTAGATCTCCTTCATAGGTTAAAACCAATCCTTTAGTTTCCTCTACAGCAGCAGATAGCTTAGACCAGTAGACTAAATAATCAATCAACCCCCACTTAGCCACCAAATCCTGTTGACTGGACCAGGCTTGGTCAACAGTACTATCTGTTGTTAGTTGGTTCCCTTGGCTTACGGCCCGGAGTGTATAAGTTCTAGCTGCTATCGCCTGAGCTTTAAGAGCTGCTAAAGAAAAATGAGCTGGCATCTCTGCTGCTAAAACTCCTTTAATATATTCTTCTAATTCTAACTCCATAGTCTGTTGCGTCTTACTATTTACTATCTCAACCTCTGGACTAGCAAAGTCTATAGTAGTAAATAAAGTTATCACTGGCGGTAGCAAAATCAAACAGCCTAAGCTAAAGATAACTATAATACTTATAAGCTCTTTCAAGCTTACCCCCCTATTCATATATCTAATACTTATTAATCAGGAGGGAATTATATACACTTAATTGATATAAAGTGGCACTTTCGTGCCACAACTAATAGATCCCATTTAAACTATTTAATAAAAAGTAACTAACAAAACTTCAATAGCTGTTTCGGAAAAGCTACAAAGTAGCTTTTTTCCGAGTAACTTTTATTGAACTATAAAAGTTACCAAAAGATTTCAAGGGTAGAACAATCAATGTTTTCTACGGTTAAAAAGTTACTAAAGATAGCAAAAAATATTAGTCCATATATTACTTACTTATCTCAATCGTAATTAGCTGATTGTTCTAATTAAACCAAAACTAAAACAACCTTTTTTAATTACTAGGTAAGAGTTTCACAACGACATTTGAATTTTTTAGTAACGAATCTTAGCGAACTGGAGTAAAAATAAGGCTTGGATTATCTAATTTGCAAGACATTAAATTAGATTAACCTTATTTTTAAGCAGTGAGCTCTAGATGAGTTTGAAAAAATTCAGGAAGTGAGAAAACTCTTGCCTAGTAAACTATAAAAGTTACACTATATCAATAAAGAGGTAACGCAATTGCGTTACCCCTTAAATGCTAGCTGATCTCTTGAAGATCAGCCCCAACTTGATTTAATTTAGCTGTTAAATCCTCATAACCTCGCTTAATATGATAAATATCATCTATTACTGTCTCACCCTGGGCTACTAACCCTGCTAAAACTAAACAAGCTCCTGCTCTTAGATCAGTTGCTTGTACCTGAGCTCCAGTCAATTGACTAGCTTGAACAACAGCTACATTATCCTCAATAGCAATCTTAGCTCCCATCTTTTGCAATTCCTGAGCATGTCCAAATCTATCTTCAAATACTGTCTCAATTACTTTACTCTTACCTTCAACTTGAGTTAATAAAGCCATAAAAGGAGCTTGGAGATCGGTAGGAAAGCCAGGGTAGGGTAGAGTCTTAATATCTACAGAGTTTAAAGAATCAGTAGCTGCTACTTCTACACTATTTACATCCTCTTTAATTCTAACTCCCATTTCCCTTAGCTTAGCTAGGAGGGAATTAACATGTTCTACTAACACATTATCAATATGTAGTTGACTCCTAGTTATAGCAGCAGCTAATATATAGGTTCCTGCTTCAATTCGATCCGGAATAATTGTATACTCAGTTCCTGTTAATTCCTTAACTCCTTTAACCCTGATTAAATTAGTACCTGCTCCTTTAATCTTAGCCCCCATTACATTGAGATAATTAGCTAAATCAACTATCTCAGGTTCTTGAGCTGCATTTTCAATCTCAGTCTCTCCCTCAGCTAGGGCAGCCGCCATCATAATATTCATAGTAGCCCCTACACTAGGATAATCAAGATAAATTCTGGTTCCTGTTAATTTATCTGCTTGTAAAGAAATCTGATTTCCTTCTTGCTTGATCTCAGCTCCTAAAGCTTTAAAACCTTTTAAATGAAGATCAATTGGCC
Source organism: Halanaerobaculum tunisiense (assembly GCF_054657635.1). Taxonomy (NCBI): domain Bacteria; kingdom Bacillati; phylum Bacillota; class Clostridia; order Halanaerobiales; family Halobacteroidaceae; genus Halanaerobaculum; species Halanaerobaculum tunisiense. Next base: position 182,920 of record NZ_BAAHYI010000002.1, on the reverse strand, counting down.
GATTACCAATCTTACACCCACCAGGTAGAGTAGTCTTAACTTCTCCATAGCGAGCCAATAACGCCCCTAATGCATAATAAGATGCCCTCATTTCAGTAGCTAAAGAAGCTGGTACTTCTAGTTTAGATAGCGAATCTGCCTGCACCTGTAATCTATTACCAGCAAAATCAGCCTCAGCACCTAAAGAATTAAGAATTTCAACTAATTTATTTACATCTCTTAAATCTGGAATATCATGTAATATACTCTCCCCTTGGCCCATTAAACTAGCCATAATAACTGGTAAAGCAGCATTTTTAGCTCCACTAATACTTAGTCTGCCTGTTAATTTATTACCGCCATTAATTACTAACTTACTCATACTATTCCTCCTATAATCCGATTTCCTTAATGATATTCTAGATTAAGGAATAAGTTCCTTCCTTCCCCTAAATCTAATCACATCCAGGACAGTCAACTCCTAGTAATTTATCCAGCCAAGACATTTGTTGGTAATTATCAACTTCTCCAGGAGCTTTTTCCTGTAAAAGTTGATAGCAATCAGAGCATATCTTCTCCCCTTGGACTGCAATCAATTCTGTAGGTAACCCCTGCTCTAATAAATAATCCTCTCTACTCTCTACAAATATATCTTCCTTATTAACAGCATGGTCACTAACAACTTCTAAAGCTATCTTACCAATAAAATCAGGTGAATCTATCTTTTTAAAAGATACATCAGCTTCCTGGGCCAACTTAATATAATCTCTAGCTGCCTGGCTATCAACTTGACGATTAATAATTAGTTTAGTAGCTTCCGGGTCTTTAATTGCTGTTTTAACTTGGGGATAAATATTATCCTCTTCTACTTGGGCAAAGGATAAAGCAAGCAAGACTCTCTCTCTATACTCACCTAAAAACTGATTCTTTTCCCCTTTTTTTAGCTCTAAACCTCCTTGAGCCTTAGCTGCTACAGTCTGTTCTAGATCACTCTTTTGTTGACTATTCTTGATTGCTTCCTGTTGGATATCTTCCTCTTTACCCATTCTTTCACCTCTTTTTTATCATTTACAATTATGTATTATTTTATTATCTTATAAATAAAAAAAGAGCAAGAGATTACTCTCTTACTCAAAATTACGCCGCTTATTGACCTGTAACCGATTCAATGCCTTCTGTAAGGCAATCTCTGCTCTTTCTTCATCGATATGGTCTGCTTGGCGCTTTTCTAATCTATTTTTGGCTCTCTCCTTAGCAGCTTGAGCCCGATCAACATCAATCTCACTAGCAAATTCAGCAGCTTCTACTAGAATAGTAACTTTTTCGGGCTTAACTTCCATATAACCATGGCTAGTAGCCAATAATAATTCTTCTTCGGCACGCTTGATTTTAATCTCACCAATCTCCACTCCAGTTAATAAAGGTTCATGAAACGCCATAATTCCGCGATCACCATCAATAGTTCTGACTACTATCATCTCAGCTTGGTCATCATAAATTATGCCTTCTGGAGTTACAATCTTCAGCGTCATCTGAGCCATAATTATTCACTTCCTTCTACATCTTGAGCCTTCTCTATAGCTTCATCTATAGTTCCTACGAATAGGAATGCTTCCTCAGGTAAATCATCATGCTTTCCTTCTAAAATTTCCTTAAATCCTCTAATTGTTTCTTCAAGTGATACATATTTACCTGAAATACCAGTAAACTGTTCTGCCACAAAGAATGGCTGAGATAAGAAACGCTCAATCTTACGCGCTCGTTCTACTATTAATTTATCCTCTTCAGATAACTCATCCATACCTAAAATAGCAATAATATCTTGTAAATCTTGATACTGCTGAATAGTCTCCTGGACTTCTCGAGCTATATTATAATGTTCTTCTCCAACAATACTAGGATCCAAAATTGTAGAAGTGGAATCTAAAGGATCCACTGCTGGATAAATTCCTTTCTCAGCAATCTGCCGAGACAATACAGTTGTAGCATCTAAGTGAGCAAATGTAGTAGCAGGAGCAGGATCTGTCAAATCATCTGCCGGAACATAGACTGCCTGTACAGAAGTAATAGCTCCCTTTTGAGTAGAAGTAATCCGCTCCTGTAAAGTACCTACATCTGTGGCTAGGGTAGGTTGGTAACCTACTGCAGATGGCATTCGACCTAACAGCGCAGAAACCTCAGAACCAGCCTGAATAAACCGGAAGATATTATCAATAAAGAGTAACATATCTTGGGCATATTCATCTCGGAAATATTCCGCCATTGTTAACCCAGTTAATCCAACTCTCATTCGAGCTCCAGGTGGTTCATTCATCTGACCATAAACTAAAGCTACTTTATCTAAAATATCGGCTTCTTTAAATTCTAACCATAAATCATTACCTTCCCGAGTTCTCTCCCCGACACCAGAAAATACAGAGTAACCACCATGCTCCTGAGCGATATTATTGATTAACTCCTGGATTAAGACTGTCTTACCTACCCCAGCACCACCAAATAATCCTACTTTACCACCTTCAGCATAAGGTGCTAACAGATCAATTACTTTAATCCCTGTTTCAAAAATTTCAGTGTTAGTAGTTTGTTCTTCGTAAGCTGGTGCGTCACGGTGAATAGGCCACTCAGCTTCTGCATTAACTTCTCCTTCTTTATCAATTGGTTCCCCTAAGACATTAAAAATTCGACCTAAGCATTCTTCACCAACTGGCACAGAAATTGGCCCGCCGGTATCAATTGCTTGCATACCTCTAACTAATCCATCAGTTGAAGACATAGCAACGCCTTTAACTCGATTGTCTCCTACCTGATTCATGACCTCAACAGTAACATCTATATCTCTTTCTTCATCTACAATTCGAATTGCATCATTAATCTCAGGTAAGCTTCCATTATTAAATTCAGCTTCAACTACAGGGCCAATAACCTCAACAACACTTCCTATATTTTGGCCCTCAGTATTACCTTGACTCATCATAATACCTCCTTCAAAACTCCTATTCTAATGCTTCAGCACCACCAACAATCTCAGTTAATTCCTGAGTAATTGCGGATTGACGAGCACGGTTATAAGATAAAGTTAACTCTTCAATCATCTCTTCTGCATTCTCAGTAGCAGAATCCATTGCTGTCATTCGCGAAGCAAATTCACTAGCTTTAGACTGTAATAAAGCTCCAAAGATTAAATTGTTAATATACTGTGGTAAAACAGTACCTAGCACTGCTCCGGCAGAAGGTTCATAGAGAAAATTCTCGCCAGCTACTTCTTCTTCAGGCGGTTTAACAGGTAATAATTGTAATAATTCCACATTGTGATTTAAAACTGACTCAAACTCAGTATAAACCAAATTAATTTCATCTACTGCTTCATCTCTATATAAATCTATAACTTCTTTACCAATATTAGCAGCAGTAGAGAAAGTAGGATTATCTGCTAAATCTAGATATTCAGATACAATCTCCACGCCAGTTCTTTTAAAATAGTTTCTACCGTGTTTACCAATAGTTACTAAAGCACTATCTTCCTGGCGATTTTCAATTGCAGCTTCCGTTTTGTGTTCTACTTTACTATTATAAGGACCACATAAACCTCGGTCACCAGTGATTACAATATAACCTACCTTATCTACTGCTCGTTCTTCTAATAAAGGATGTAAATCCTCATCATTAGCAGTTAAACCAGTTAAAGTCTTTCTTGTCTGAGCAAAAAAAGGTTTAGCTTCTTCAGCTCTTGCTTCAGCTTTCTGTAACTTAGCGGCAGCAACCATATTCATAGCTCGCGTGATCTTTTTAGTATTCTCCACACTACTAATCTGCCGCTTTATATCGCGCATACTTTCCATCTGTAGCTCACCTCACTTTCTGACAGCGGCTAACTTATTAGGCAGTTTCTTCGTCTTGACTAGTTGCAAACTCCTCTGTGAATTCTTCTAAGGCAGCTGCTAATTTTTCTTCTGTTTCTTCCGTTACTTCTTCTTGTTCAGCAATTGCCTCTCCTATTTCAGGATGAGTATCCTGTAAAGACTGGATAAGATCCTCTTCAAATCTCTTAATATCCTCAACAGGAATATCATCTAAATAACCATTATTAACAGCGTAGATAACCATTACTTGTTCTTCTACAGCCATTGGAGAAGTTTCATCCTGCTTAAGAACTTCTACTAATCTTTCTCCTCGAGCTAATTTCTGTTGAGTTGATTCATCTAAATCAGATCCAAATTGCGCAAAAGCTTCTAGTTCTCGATATTGAGATAAATCTAATCTTAGTGTACCAGCAACATCCTTCATAGCATCAATCTGAGCATCTCCACCTACCCGAGATACTGATAATCCTGTATTAACCGCTGGTCGAACCCCAGAATAGAATAATTCACTTTCTAAGTAAATCTGACCATCAGTAATCGAAATTACATTAGTAGGAATATAAGCTGAAATATCTCCTGCTTGAGTTTCAATAATTGGTAAAGCAGTTAAAGAACCTGCTCCTAAATTATCATTTAACTTAGCAGCTCGCTCTAAAAGACGAGAGTGTAAGTAGAATACATCGCCAGGATAAGCTTCCCGACCTGGTGGTCTTCTTAATAAGAGAGACATCTCCCGATAAGCTACTGCGTGCTTGGATAAATCATCATAGACAACTAAGACATCTTCTCCTTCGTACATAAAGTGTTCACCAATTGTACAACCAGCATAAGGAGCTAAATACTGTAAAGGAGCTGGATCACTAGCAGAAGCTGTTACAACAGTAGTATACTCTAAAGCTCCTGTTCTTTCTAACTTATCTACAACTTGGGCTACTGTAGAAGACTTCTGACCAATAGCCACATAAATACACTGGACATCATCATCCTGTTGATTAATAATTGTATCAATCCCTAAGGCAGTCTTCCCTGTCTGGCGATCACCAATAATCAACTCTCGCTGCCCTTTACCAATTGGTACCATTGAATCAATAGATTTAATTCCTGTTTGGAGCGGTTCTTCTACTGGTTGACGCTCTACAATACCTGGTGCTCCAGATTCAACAGGCCGTCTATTATCAGTCTCAATTGGCCCTTTACCATCAACTGGCTTTCCTAACGGATTAACTACACGTCCCTGTAACTCTTCTCCTACTGGAACATCAACAACGCGACCAGTTCTATGTACCTCGTCCCCTTCTTCTATTTGGGATTGATCTCCCATAATTACACAACCAATACTATCTTCCTCTAGGTTTAGAATCATACCATTAACACCACTGGAGAATTCTAATAATTCTCCGGCCATAGCGTCCTCTAAACCATGAATTCGAGAAATACCATCTCCGACACTAAGAACTGTTCCTACACCTTCAGTCTCTAACTCAACATCATAATTTTTAATCTGCTCTTTAATAATTGAACTTATTTCTTCAGGCTTAAGATTCATTATCTCACCCCTAACTGACTTACTTCTAACCTGTTTAGATCCTGATTTAGATTTTCTAATTGTGTTAATAGACTACCATCAATTACTTTATCTCCAATCTGTAAGACTAGACCACCTATTAAGTCTGGTTTAACTGTAACTTCTAATTCTATCTCTTTATCTAACTCAGATTCTAACTTAGTTGTTAACTTTTCTAGCTGGTCAGCAGATAACTCAATAGGAGACTTAACTTCTACTGCTAACCTATTAGCTTCCTCACCAGCTAACTTTTTAAACTGCTGATAAATAGTTACTAATAAGTTGGCCCGTTTTTTATCCACCAACAAATTAATAAAATTGAATAAAGTAGTAGACAATTCAGCAGCAAAGAGTTCAGCTAATACTTCTTTCTTTTGTTGACCACTGAGTTCAGGATGATATAACATCTGTTCTAACTCTTGATTTTCTTGGAGTAAATCCACTAACTCAGTAAATTCAGCTAAAATATCCTCTAGACTAGCTCCCTCTTGGGCCAACTCAAAAAGAGCTTGAGCATATTTCTCCGCTACTTGTTGATCTATCATGTTACTTCACCTAATTTCTCTTGGTCAAGTTGCTCAATAAATTGATTAATTGTTTCTTCCTGTAATTCTTGCTCAGCAATATAATTAGATAGTGCTTTCTTACTCATCTGAGTTGCAATATCAGCAACTTCATCTTTTAACTCTTTTCGTGCTCCTAACTTAGCTATATTAATTTCCTCTTCTGCTTTAGCAATCTTTCTATTCGCTTCTTCTTCAGCTTGAGAGACAATCTCTTCTTTCTTCTTTTTACCACGACGACGACTTTCTTCAATTATTTCTCGAGCCTCCTGCTTAGCATCACTTAGCTTCTGTTGATATTCTTCTTTTAATTTTTCTGCTTCTGATTCTTTTGCTTGAGCAGATTCTATTCGATCAGAAATATCTTCAGATCTCTGATTCATAAAACTTGTAATTGGCTCAAATAAGAAACGCCGCAAGATTAGATATAATACTATAAAATTTATTAACTGAAAAAAGAAGGTTATATCTAGACTAATCACTTTCTGCTTCCTCCTTTCAAAACTAACAGCAAAAAAATAATTACAAGAACCTATCTACTAATCACTATAACATTTTTTTAGCAAGTATCGGACGACAAATACAAGGGAAGTGAAGATGAATCATAAAATCCATCTTCAACTAGCTACTCCCTTTTCGATTCTCATTAGCCAAGAAGCGGATTAGCAAATAACAAGATCAAAGCAATTACCAAACCATAGATACCTGTTGTCTCTGCTACAGCAGCACCAAGTAACATTGTTCTAGTAATTGTACCTTGTGCTTCTGGTTGTTTACCTACAGCTTCAGCACCTTTACCTGCTGCAAACCCCTGACCAATTCCTGCTCCAATACCGGCAATCATAGCTAGCCCTGCACCAATAGCAGATGCAGCTGCAATTAAAGATTGACCATTCATTATAAATTCCTCCTTTAATTTTTATTTTTCATTAACTAAGTAATGGATTAGCAAATAACAAAATCAAAGCAATTACTAAAGCATAAATACCTGTTGTTTCGGCTACAGCAGCACCAAGCAACATTGTTCTTACAATAACACCTTGTACCTCTGGTCTGCTTCCCACACGTTCAGCACCTTTACCTGCTGCAAATCCCTGACCAATTCCTGCTCCAATACCGGCAATCATAGCTAATCCTACACCAATAGCAGATGCAGCTGATACTAAGGTCACAGTACTAAATTGAGTAAGCCAATCTAAAAAAAGGACTACTAAATTGGGAATTTCTGCCATTCAAATCCCTCCTTTCTAACTATGGAGAGATTACTCCATTTCCATTGAAATATAAGTCATAGTCAACATTGCAAAAATAAAGGCCTGTAAAACACCAGCAAATAAATTAAAGTATAAATCAGCTATACTAGGGACAATTAAACCAACTACTCCATAAAGCAGTCCCATAATTACTACACTTGCTATCATATTACCAAATAAACGGAAAGATAATGATACAGGATCAGCTAAATTACCAATTAAATTTAAAGGAGCTAAAAAAGGTAATGGTTCAAAATAAGACTTGATATAACCTCCTACCCCTTTAGACCTAATACCAAAGAAATGGACATTAACAAAAGTAATAGCTCCCAAAGCAAAAGTAGTATTCAAATCTGCTGTTGGAGTGTAAAGATGTAGGATATCTCTACCTGGTACAATCCCCATTATATTGGCAATAGTCAAATAAATCATTAAAGTTCCAATATAAGGAGCAAACTGCTTCATCTTAGGACCCATTGTCTCCTCTACTAATCCTCTCATCCCTTCTACAAAAGATTCAGCTATATTCTGTAGACTACCTGGCTTAGGCTCTCGTTGCAAATTACGAGTAGCTAACCAAGAAAATAAGGCTAAAAAAGCCATAATCACCCAAGTTGTAGTTACAGTGGATTTAACTGGAGCATCAGCAATCTGCAACATTCTAGTCACAGTATTATCAGGTAGATTAAACATTACATCTGGACTAAACTCCTCTGCTCCAGGAGCCCCTTTTAAAAATATCTTATCCAAAATATTCATCTACTCATTTCCCCTCCTTTCTCTAAACCTTTGTGGATCATTAGGCCATATATTAAAAACATTAACTACTAAGATAACTGCCTTTACTGTTAACATGCCTACTATCACAGTCATTAAATTAACATCGGGTCTCTGTAAAGCAATATATAATGTGCTACCCCAAAGTAAATACCTTAATATGTACTGCACAAAAGTATAAATCCCAGCTTTAGTAGACTGAAATTGGACTGCCTTCTGTAAAGAAGTAGTCAATAAGTGAAAATTAATCACACTTATAATGCCTCCTACTAAAATACCAGCTACAGATCTTAAATCCCAAAAGATAGCTAGCAAAAACATTAAAGCTAAATTTAAAAGAACAGTCCACTTTATAATAAATTGTTTAGTCTGCTTAACTTGTTCCATCATTAATCACTCTTTCTCTCATCTTGCTTGCTCATCAGCAACCGATAGGCATTTCTAAAACCAACTACAACTCCTGTAATAATTCCTACAGCTAACAATAATGGTTCAATTCCTAGTAGTTGATCTAAATAATTTCCTACCCACAACCCACCAAAAGTAGGGACAATAATTGCTATTCCTACCTGAGATAATAAAGCTAATGCTTGTAAAACACTTAAATTATCTTTCATATCTACTCTCCTAATTAGTAATCCCTAAGTTAAAATAAAATTATACAGATAATACAAAAAGACTACAGCAGATAGCCATAGTCTCTCAAACTCTTACCCTATTTACAACTAATAATTAGCTATAAACAGACTAGACTGATCCCTTTAAAACACCTACGGAGTTAGCTGTCGGGCTCAGGTTAAAGGGTACCTTACCATTTTCAAGTCTAAGTTTAAGTCACAGCTTAAGCTCAAACTCATTGCTGGATTCGCCCCAAAGAATGGACCCTCCGCTCCTATAATTAGGATTCGGCAATTATCAAATATCTAATTTTAATTATTATAATATACTACTTACATTATAATAGATATTTACAATCTTGTAAAGTAATTTTTATGACAAGCTTGTATAAGTGATCACTTATACAAGCGGCAATAGTTTTAATTTATGACTACCAATTAGTAAAAAACTAACTGTAGTCAGCACTAAAAAGAGACCTTCAGCAAAATTAGCCTGACTGACTCCTATAGCCACCAAACTTAAACAAATACTAACTAAATAAATAATCAATACCACCTGCCACTGCGTTAACCCTAAATCTAGTAATTGGTGGTGTAAATGATTACGATCAGCTTTAAAAATAGGTTGACCTTGTAATCTACGTCTAATAATAGCAAATAAAGTATCACAAATAGGAACTCCTAAAGCCAAAATAGGTAAGATGAAGGTAACTGTAGTAATGCTTTTTAAAGCTCCAGTGATAGAGATAACTCCTAACATAAAACCTAAAAACATACTACCTGTATCCCCCATGAAAATCTGAGCCGGATTAAAATTATAACGCAAAAATCCTATAGTAGCCCCAATTAAACTTAATGTTAATAATACAGCTAACATTTGTCCTTGCTGGTAGGCAAAAATAGCTAACGGAATAGCTGCAATAATAGTTACTCCTCCAGCTAAGCCATCTAAACCATCGATTAAATTAATCACATTCATAGTACCCAACATCCAAATTACAGTAACTGGAATACTAAATAGACCTAAATAGTAACCTCTAATAAACTCTATTTGGATACCTGAGTTAACTAGCAATAGAACAACTGCTAATTGTCCAGCTAATTTAACCGATGCAGATAGCTCATACAAGTCATCTAAAATTCCTAAACTAACTAATAAACTAGCACACACTAAAATACTTCTTAATTGACTATCGACCCCCAACCAGAGGAGACTAACAATTACTCCCCCAAAAATAGCTAAGCCTCCTAAGTTAGGAATCGGTTCTACATTAATTCTACGTTTACTAGGCTGGTCCAGTGCTCCTATAGCAAAAGCTAACTTCTTGATTACTGGAACTAATAAATAAGATACACAAAAACTAATTAAAATAGGAAGTAATAACATTGTTGGCACCTGCTTTCTAATTACATTCTCTAATTTATTTCTTACAACAAAAACTGACCACTCTCGTGGTCAGTAAACTTAGATCTATCTCTATTGTAAAGCAGGTGCCCTGGTTTTGCAATCATCAAATAATGGTATCCTAGCTAATTTGTTCTAATAATATATCAGCCTCTGATAACATCTGTTGGGCCAACTCATCTGGGTAAGCCCCTTGAAAAACTATCCGTTTAATACCAGCATTAATCACCATCTTAGTACACAAGATACAAGGCTGATGAGTGCAATACAAAGTAGCTCCTTGGATGGAAGTACCATGTAACGCTGCTTGGACAATCCCGTTTTGTTCAGCATGTAAGCCTCGACAGAGTTCATGGCGTTCTCCTGAAGGAACATTTTCTTTTTCTCTGATACATCCTACTTCACTACAGTGAGGCAAATTACTAGGAGCTCCATTATATCCTGTAGCCAAAACCCGTTTTTCTTTAACAATTAATGCTCCTACTTGTCTACGTAGACAAGTCGATCGCTTAGCTACTACTTCTGTCAGCTCCATAAAGTATTCATCCCAGGAAGGACGACTATTATTTGGTTCCGAATAATCTGTCACCAGCATCACCTAAACCTGGTATAATATAGGCATGATCATTAAGCTTTTCATCAATAGCTGCAGTATAGATATCCACATCAGGATGTGCTTCTTGAAGTTCTTCTACCCCTTCTGGAGCAGCTACTAAACACATAAACTTGATATTTTCAGCACCCCGCTGCTTAACAAAATCTAAAGCTGCTATAGCTGTACCACCAGTTGCTAACATAGGGTCAACCATGATTAATTCTCGTGATTCAATATCAGGTGGCATCTTACAATAGTACTCCACTGGTTCTAGCGTTTCTGGATCACGATACAAACCAACATGGCCTACCTTAGCTGCTGGTACTAAATCTACAATCCCATCTACCATACCTAAACCAGCTCGCAGGATAGGTACTACTGCTAACTTCTTACCAGAAATCACTTGCGAAGTAGTTTTAGTAATTGGCGTCTCAATCTCTATTTCCTGTAAAGATAGACTTCTTGTTACTTCATAGCCCATTAAAGCTGCAATCTCATTAGTTAATTCCCTAAATTCTTTCGTTCCTGTCTCTTCCTTTCTTAAGTGAGTTAACTTATGTTGAATTAATGGATGATCAATTACCTGTGCTTGACTCATTGTTCTACCTCCTATTAGTGTGTTATGTGCTATGTGCTATGTGCTATGTGCTATGTGCTGTGTGCTGTGTGCTAATTCAAAACCATAAACACAATAGGGTTAGTTTTTGAATTGGCTGATAGCAGCTTTCGGGTCTTACGACCACTTCATGATAAATCTACACACAGCTCACGACTGTCACCTGCGGTGACAAATTAATAATCATACAAAGGAAAATCAGTTACTAAATCTGCTACTTGAGATTCAACTTCCTCTTTAACTTGGTCATCATCTAGATTTAATAATACTTTTGTAATCAGTTCTCCAACGTATTCCATATCTGCTTCCTTCATTCCTCTTGTAGTTAAAGCAGGAGTACCTAATCGAATCCCACTAGTCACAAAAGGACTTTTAGTCTCAAAAGGAATTGTATTCTTGTTAGCAGTAATACCTACTTCATCTAGTGCCTGTTCTGCTTGTTTACCAGTTAAGTCATGATCAGTTAAATCAACTAATAACAGATGATTATCTGTACCTTCGGCTACTAGTCTAAACTCCTCATTTAATTTCTCAGCTAAAGCACTAGCATTTTTTATAATCTGTTCTTGATAGTCATTAAATTCTTCAGTTAAAGCTTCTTTAAAGCAGACAGCTTTAGCAGCAATAATATGCATTAAAGGTCCACCTTGAATTCCAGGAAAAATAGCTTTATCTATTTCATCAGCTAATTGCTCCTGACATAAAATCAAACCACCTCGTGGTCCACGTAAAGTCTTGTGAGTGGTAGTAGTTACTACATGAGCATACTGAACTGGATTCTGATGTAAACCTGCTGCTACCAAACCAGCAATATGAGCCATATCAACCATTAAATAGGCCCCTACTTTATCTGCTATCTCTCGAAAACGCTTAAAATCTATCTCTCTAGGATAGGCACTTGCCCCCGCAACAATTAATTCCGGTTCTTCTTCTTGCGCAATCTGTTCTACTTGCTTATAATCAATTCGTTCATCAGCTTGGCTAACTCCATAGGAAGCAAAATCATAGTAACTACCTGATAGATTAACAGGACTCCCATGACTTAAATGTCCTCCATGAGTCAAGTCCATTCCTAAGACCTTATCTCCAGGTTCTAAAAGAGCAAAATAAACAGCTGCATTAGCCTGAGAGCCAGAATGAGGTTGGACATTAACATGATCGGCTCCAAATAATTCTTGAGCCCGCTGAATGGCCAAATTCTCTACCTCATCAACCCACTGGCAACCACCATAATAACGTTGGCCTGGGTAACCTTCAGCGTATTTATTAGTCAATTCACTCCCCATTGCTGCTAAAACAGCATCACTAACAAAATTCTCCGAAGCAATTAACTCTAAATTACCTGTCTGCCTATCTTTTTCCTGCCCTATAGCTTTAGCTATTTCAGGGTCTATCTGATCTAACTTACTCATTCTATCACTCCTCTAATTGCGTAATCTTATCAACTCTTCGCTGGTGTCTACCACCTTCAAAATCAGTTTCTAACCAAGTCTTTACAATTTCTAAGGCCACTTCGGTCCCAATCACTCTCTCTCCTAAAGTTAAAACATTAGAATTATTATGTTGACGAGTAGCTCTAGCAGAAAAGACATCATGGCACAGTGCTGCTCTAACTCCAGGTACTTTATTAGCAGTAATAGACATCCCAATACCTGTCCCACAGACTAAAATTCCTAACTCAAATTCATTATCAGCTACTGCCTGAGCAACTTGCTTACCGAAATCTGGATAATCAACTGATGTAGTAGAATCTGTACCAAAATCTTTATAGTCTAGACCTTTATCTTCTAGTAAATCCTTTATTTTTTGTTTTAAATTGTAACCACCATGATCACTACCAAGTGCTATCTTCATCTTCCTTCCCTCCTATATATTAAACTTAACTACAGACTTCTGTACCTACAATAATTATCCTGCTTTCAGTCCAAATTTTCAATAACTTTTTTTAAGTATCCTTTAATCTCCTGAGCACATTCCTGATAAATTTCAATCGGTTGGCCAAAGGGGTCACTGATATCTAAATCAATTTTAGTTTCTTCTTCTGAACTACTATCTAACTTCCTAGCATATCCTTTAAGGGTATAAACCTTATCTGTAATCTGCGCGTAGTTATTTAAAATAGTTAATTTATGACGGTAGGTCATAGTTAAAATTAGGTCAGCTTGGGTAACTAATTCTGCCGTTAAAAGAGTTGTTGTATGCTCCGTTAGATCGATTCCTTCCTTTTTAAGCACTGCAATGGCTTGTCTAGCTGCCCTGTGGCCACTATCAGCTGCTAGACCAGCTGATAGCACCTCATAATCTTCTTTTTCCTTCTTCAACAATAAATCCTTACACAATGCTTCTGCCATACTACTTCTACAAGTGTTACCAGTACAGACAAATAACAACTTAGTCATCGTCTCACCTCACTACTAAAAAGCTAACAATTTAACTCCTAATCCTAATAAAATCAGCCCACCTACAAATTGTAATTTAGCAACCACTCTACCTACAGCATCGCCTATAGTTATCCCCACAATAGTCAACAAAAAAGCTACTGCCCCAAAAAAGATAGCCACTTGAATCATTCTAGCACCTAAAGCTCCTAAACCTAAACCGACAGTTAACGCATCCAAACTGACACTTAAAGACAGCAAAATCAATCCAGTACCCGTTAAAGAGAAATCTCTTGTAATTTGATCATCTTCTTTCATCATATTAAATCCTAAAAAGAGTAATACTCCTGCCCCTAAATAATTAGCAACTTGTCCTAAATAATGACTCAATTGGCTACCTAAATAGAGTCCAATAACTGGTAATAAAAAATGGAGAACAGCTACCACAAGACTAAACTTAAGTATTTTTTTATTATTTTTAATTCCAGAAACTCCTAGACCAATAGATAACGAGAAAGAATCCATACCAATTGCTAAGGCTACTAAAACTACTTCATAACTGCCCATTAGTTCAACTCCTTAACTAATTGATAAGATTAGATGGATACCTAATAAGATTAAAGCCAAACCACCTAACACCTCAGCTTTTTCCACTACTAAACCTAATTTGGCCCCTAATAAGGTACCACAAAAAACCATTAGAGCAGCAATTACTCCTAACACAAAACAACTAAATACTAGTCCTGCATTCAACATTCCTAGGCTAAACCCTACTGATAAAGCATCAATACTCACACTCAAAGCTAAAACAAATAAAGAAACACCATATAATTCAAAATAATAATCAGATTCAGATTCAACTGTCAGACTATCATAAATCATTAACATTCCTAAAATCAAAAGCAGACCTGCTCCAATAAAAGTAGTAATCTGGTTTATAGTCTGTTCAAAATAATAACGACCAATAAAATTTTGTAAAAAATAACCTAATTGAATCCCCATTAAGGGCATTACTATATGAAAAATACCAATTATCAGACTTAATTTCATTCTTAAAAACCAATTTAAATCCTTAGTTCCAATAGCTACTGAGACTGAAAAAGCATCTGTCCCTAAAGCAATCCCTAACACTAGTACCTCAATAGCCCCCACAATATCCCTCCTAAGCTCTAACCTTATTTATATTTTAGCAGGGGGCTATTTATTATTTAAACTTGAATAATATTATAACCAGCTGCCTTTCTTAAGCGATTCATAATTGCTAGGCCTAAACCTCTAGCAGGCAATCCTTCTACTAAAATTTTATCCACCTCTAATTCATCAAGTTCGCGTAATAAACTAAAGATATTACGACTGATCTGTCCTATATCATCTCTACTACCCATTTCTTTAACTACAGCCGCTGCTTGGTAGTTATGTTTTAATTCTGTAGTTGCCATCACACCTATTGTACCCTCATGGGCCTTAATTAATTCTTTAATCTGAGCTGAAATTTTATCTGGACTTCCTTCTACAACTACAACATCAGCCTCAGGGGAATAATGTTGATACTTCATTCCTGGGGCCAAAGCTTGCTTAGATTGCTCTCCTACTGTTGCTTCTACTGCTGAATCAATCTCTACTTTGTCTAATACTGTCTGCAGTTCTTCATAGGTAACTCCTCCAGGTCGCAACAGGGTTGGTACTTCTGAAGAAAGATCAATTACAGTTGACTCCACTCCCAGCCCTGTCTTGCCCCCATCTACCACTCCACTAATTCTACCTTGGAGATCATTTAACACATGACTAGCTAAAGTAGGGCTCGGGCGACCTGATAAGTTGGCACTAGGAGCTGCTACAGGCACTCCAGCTTGATTAATTAAATCCTGGGCCAAGGGATGGTCAGGCATTCTAATAGCTACTGTAGCTAACTCGCCAGTAGTTATCCCCGGCACAGCTTGAGATTTAGGAAGAACTAAAGTCAAAGGGCCAGGCCAAAACTCCTCTATCAATTGCCTAGCTTGATCGGATAACTCACTAGAGGTTAAAGCGCTTAACTTATCTTGATTAGCAATATGTACAATCAATGGATTATCAGCTGGTCTCCCTTTAGCAGCAAAGATCTCTGCTACTGCTTGACTGTCTAAAGCATTGGCTCCTAAACCATATACTGTCTCAGTCGGAAAAGCTACTAACTTCCCCTGCTGTAATAATTCAGCTGCTGCTTCTAATTCAGAAGGATTAAATAGTTTAGTTCCCTTAATTACTTCCACACTTTCTCTCCTTTCTCATAGCTAAAACTACAAGCACTGCCTATTAAAAATTATAAGATTTAGATTGTGAATACTAAGGTTTTGCAGTGGCTGATAGCTCACAACTCATCACTGCCTTAATCAACTAGAAAAAAAGTAGGCTGTTTTACAGCCTACCAAGTACAACTCGTTCAATTCCAGCATAATCCTCTTGAATCTCCACTTCCTTACTTCCTGCCTTAGTTAACAACTCAGCTACTGCTGAAGCTTGGTTGGCCCCTACCTCAAGGGCAATTAATCCTTCTTCTGCCAGCTTAGCTGGAGCTTGATTAATTATCTGTCGATAATAATCCAAGCCATCCTCACCACCTGCTAAAGCCAATTCTGGCTCCTGTTGGACAGCAAGTGGTAGATCAGCTAAATCAGCAGCTGGAATATAAGGCGGATTGGAAACAATTAGATCAACCGACTCTTCAATAGGCTGTAATAAGTCTCCTGCTTTAAAGTCTATTCTGCCTGCTATATTATGCTGTAGAGCATTCTCATAAGCTACTTTAAGAGCAGCTTCCGAAATGTCAACTCCAACTCCTGTAACTGTCTTAGCAGCTAACTTAACTAAACTTATAATAATTGCTCCACTACCAGTTCCAATATCAGCTACTCTAAATTCCTGGTGGTTAGATTGTTCTATCTCTTCTAGAGCACTCTCCACTAGATGTTCAGTCTCGGGGCGAGGTACTAAAACATCAGAGGTTACTTTAAACTCCAGAGACATAAATTCCTGTCTGCCTAACAGATAAGCAACGGGTTGGCCCTGGCTGCGCTCCACTACTAACTCACGATACCGGTTAATCTCTTCTGTAGTCAAGGGCCGATTAAAATTAACATATAACTTAATCCGCTCCAGATCCAAGACAGCAGCTAATAAAACTTCAGCATCTAACCGAGGACTAGAAATTTCATGTTGACTAAAAAAGTCGACTGTCTTACCCAAAATTTCTTTAACTGTTAAGGGAGCCATCCTACTCTACCTGCTTTAATCTTTCTATTTGATCAGCAGTAATCAAGGACTCAATAATTTCATCTAGCTCACCATCTAAAACTGCTTCTAATTGGTGCGTTGTCAGATTAATCCGGTGGTCAGTAATCCGGCCTTGCGGAAAGTTATAAGTTCTAATTCGTTCACTTCTACCCCCACTACCAATCTGACTCTTACGTTCTTCAGCCATTTCTTCTTGTTTTTCCTGTTCTATTTTTTCCTGTAATCTAGCTCTTAATACCCGCATTGCCTTTTCGCGATTCTTATGCTGGGACTTTTCATCCTGACAGGAAACTACTAACCCCGTTGGTTCGTGGGTAATTCGGACAGCAGAATCAGTTGTATTCACACTTTGGCCCCCTGGCCCACTAGCCCGATAGGTATCTATCTCTAAATCATTAGGATTAATATCAATATCTACTTCCTCTGCCTCAGGTAAGACAGCTACTGTAGAAGTGGAAGTATGGATCCGACCACCAGATTCAGTACTAGGAATCCGTTGGACTCGATGAACTCCACTTTCGTACTTTAAGTTACTATAAGCTCCTTTACCTTCAATAACAAATATAATTTCTTTATATCCTCCCATATTAGAAGGAGTAGAAGATAAAACATCTATTCCCCAACCTTTACTTTCTGCATACCGGGTATACATTCTATATAAATCGCCGGCAAAAATATTTGCTTCATCTCCACCAGCACTACCACGAATTTCTATTACAACATTCTTTTCATCATTAGGGTCTTTAGGAATTAACATCAATGGTAATTCCTCTTCTAATTCCTCCAACTTAGGCTTTGCTTCCGCTAACTGCATCTCAGCTAATTCAACCATTTCTCCGTCATCAGACAGCTCTAAAATTTCTTCTGCCTCTTCTACATTAGACTTTAACTCCTGATACTCTTCATACTTGTCTACAATATCCTCTAACCTAGCATATTCTTTAGATAATTTCTGAAATCTTTCCTGGTCATTAATCACTTCTGGGTCACTTAATAACCCCTCAATTTCTTTGTAACGGTCTACTACACTATCCAATTTATCAATCCAGTTTTCAATATCAAAATCTAATGACATACTAAACCTCCTTAGAATTCAATTTATAATTGACAATTAAAAACCATTAAACTTCTTATAAATCAAGAGATTATATTGTTTTGATCTTTAATTCTAAATTATCCATTGTCAATTGTCAATTCTTCTTCCTCTTCTAATACTGCTTCTAAAGACTTAATTGCTACCTCTAGTTGCTCTGATGATGGTTCAGCTGTAGTCAACTTCTGCAAATAAAGACCAGGGATAGCAATCCACTTAATAGGCTGGGGAGCTGCTTCTTTACCTGCTAATTTAATCAATTCATAAGATATCCCAGCAACTACAGGTAATAAAGCAATATGAATCAGAATTCGACTCACTAAATCCGGTCGACCGAAAAAGGAAAATAACAGAATACTAACAACCATTACTAGCAACAAGAAATTAGTCCCACATCTAGGATGTAAAGTAGAAAATTGCCTTGCATTCTCAACAGTTAATGACAAATCTGACTCATAATTATGAATCACCTTATGCTCAGCACCATGGTACTCAAAAACTCGTTCAATATCCTCTAGGTGAGAAATAATTGTAATATAAGCTAATAAAACACTGACCTTAATGATACCTTCTAGTAAATTTAAGACTAAATTAGAATTTATATATGATTGGATAAAGCCTATAACTCCAGCTGGTAAAACAACAAATAATAAAATAGCCAATCCTAAGGCTGTACCAATGCTGATTATTAACTCTGACCAGGATAGCTCTTCTTCTTCCTCACTAAATTGATTAGCAGAAAAAGTTAATGCCTGTAGCCCTAAAATCAAAGACTGAAATAAAGCAATTACCCCACGTAACAAAGGAAGGCCTAAAATTTTAAACTTATCAGTTATAGAAGTAAAAGGTTGTTCATCTAAAATAATCTCTCCATTGTCTTTGCGAACAGCTACTGCTATACTTTTTTCACCACGCATCATAACACCTTCAATTACCGCTTGCCCTCCATACTGTTCTTGTGACATACTTTTTCCTCCTAAATTAAAAGTCAACACTTATAATAGCAAAAAAATAGCAGAGCAAAAGCTCTGCCATCATCATCTTATTCAATACCATATTTTTCTTTGAATCTCTCAACACGTCCACCACGAGTAGCACGATTCTTCTTGCCAGTATAGAAAGGATGACAATTAGAACAAACTTCTACTCTCATATCACCCTTAGTTGTCTTCGTTTCAAAAGTATTACCGCAAGCACAAGTAATTGTAGCCTCTTTGTATTCTGGATGAATCTCTTCCTTCATCTTAAATCACCTCACTTTATTACGTGATCTTCTGACTGCCATATTATAACATAGGCCTGATCAAATTGCAACAGGCTAAACTCTAATCAATAATTTTTTGTAGTGAAGTTAACATCTCTTGATTATTGGCACTAGCCTTAATCTGCTTAATAAATGATTTAATAATCTGGTCCGCATAAGAGTCATTTATATCTCGTCTTAACTTCCACATTGTTTCTAACTCATCATCTGACAATAACAACTCCTCTTTTCGGGTGCCAGACTTATTAACATCAATAGCAGGGAATAATCTTTTCTCTGCTAATTGGCGACTAAGATGTAACTCCATATTACCAGTTCCTTTAAATTCTTCGTAAATTACATCATCCATTCTACTTCCTGTCTCCACTAAAGCAGTACCTAAAACAGTTAAACTGCCACCTTCTTCAATATTTCTTGCTGAACCAAAGAAACGTTTTGGTTTATGCAGAGCAGTAGGATCTAATCCCCCAGATAAAGTTCTACCACTAGAAGGAATATTCACATTATAAGCTCTAGCCAGTCTAGTAATACTATCCAATAAAACTACCACATCTTGCTGTTGCTCTACTAACCTCTTAGCTTCTTTGAGAACTAACTCAGAAACATTAATGTGATTTTTAGGAGGTTCATCAAAGGTAGAACTGATTACTTCCGCATCAACTGAGCGCTCCATATCTGTTACTTCTTCCGGACGTTCATCAATTAATAAAATCATCAACTTAGCCTCAGGAAAATTAGCCGAAATACTATTGGCTATCTTCTTAAGTAAAATCGTCTTTCCTGCTTTCGGAGGAGCTACAATTAATCCTCGCTGTCCTTTACCAATAGGAGCTACTAAATCAACTAATCGACTGGAAACTTCATTAGGATCATGTTCTAAAGTAATCCTTTCCTGCGGATAAAGAGGGGTTAAGTCTTCAAAATGAGGTCTTTCTTGGGCCAACTCCGGATCCTGATAATTAACTGCCTCAATTCTTAGTAAAGCAAAATAACTTTCATTATCCTTAGGCTGGCGCACCTGGCCTGATACTACATCTCCAGTCCTTAAATCAAAACGCCTAATTTGCGAAGCCGAAATATAAATATCATCTTTGCTAGGCACATACTCAGTAGGACGTAAAAAACCATAGCCATCAGGAAGGATTTCTAATACACCTTCAGCAAAGATCAAGCCTCCTTTTTCTGTCTCAGCTTGTAGGATTTCAAAAATCAACTCTCTTTTCTTAAAAGTACTGTACCCGGATATTTCTAAATCTTTTGCTATCTCATATAATTCACTAATAGTCTTCTCTTCCAACTCACTAATATTCATCAACTACAATTCCTCCCTAAAAATGAATACCTATTCTGAATAACAGATAGGCTCCAAATAAATAAATGCTAGTAATAGCAATTGAATCCCAACCAATAGTTAAAAAAGTCTTCTCCGAACGATAAAAAAGTCCTACTACAGCAATACTACTTAAAATCAAGCCTAATAAAGCTGTTACAGTATGCGATAAAGAAACAGCTGCTAGCACCGCTCCTCCTTTATAAAAAATATCAGCTACTAAAATAATTACCATATTAAAAATATTACTCCCAAACACATTTCCTACTGCTATATCATAGGCATTAATCCGGATAGCAGACACAACAGCTACCATCTCTGGTAAAGAAGTTGCAGCAGCAACTAAAATAGTTCCCATAAAACTCTTCTCTAAACCAGTTACAGTAGCTATCTGGTCAGCATAAGAAGATAACTGAATACCAGCAATTACAATTATTACAGCCGAGATACTAAAACCTAAAATAGCTTTATTTAAAGGAATCTCTAAATCCAATAATTCCTCTTCTTGTTCCTCTTCTAATTGATTTTTACGCTCATAACGAAAAATCAATCGGGCCCCGATTAAATAAGTAACTACAATAACAATTGCTCCTAACCCGACACCAAACAAATTAAATTGTAGATCATTAAGATAATTAACCAGAATGAATAAAGTGGCAAAACCAGAGAGGAGAATACCTAATAAAGCAGATAAGATATGTTTAGAGTGGACTCGCAACATAAAAGGACCTGATCCATGCAGTAAATCAGCAATAGCTAAAATTACTAAATTAAAAGTATTACTCCCAAACACATTTCCAATAGCAATATCAGGAGAACCAATTGCCGAAGCAGTTCCACTAGTTACTACTTCCGGCAATGACGTAGCTCCCGCTACTAAGATGCTCCCTACTAGTGCTTGACCGAGACCTGTTTTAGTAGCAATTATATCTCCGTAATCGGATAATTTAGTCCCAGAAATAATAATAGCTACCGCTGATAACAAAAATAACAACCACAAAGTTATCATCTACTTGCCTCCTGTTTCTCTTACA
Organism: Halanaerobaculum tunisiense; assembly: GCF_054657635.1. NCBI lineage: Bacteria > Bacillati > Bacillota > Clostridia > Halanaerobiales > Halobacteroidaceae > Halanaerobaculum > Halanaerobaculum tunisiense. The sequence continues at coordinate 161,319 of NZ_BAAHYI010000002.1, read as the reverse complement.
CTATACTATATCCTTATATTATTTATTATATACTCCGTTAATTTTTAAGTCAATTATCTCCAGTGATTATTTTTCGGTAATGGCTTCTGGTCTAACTTATGTACCGCTTCTACAAACCTTAAGGTCCCTGTTTTAGATCTCATTACTAAAGAGTGCGTTGTAGCTTGATTAGCACTAAATCTAACACCATCTAACATTTCACCATCAGTTACACCAGTAGCAGAAAAAATAATATTATCTCCAGCTGCTAAATCCTCCATTAACAAAGGAGCTGTTACCTCCTTGATCCCCATTTCTTGGGCTCGTTTAATATCTTGCTCATTAGCAGGCTTTAGTTGAGCTTGCATATCTCCATCCAAACACCGCAAACCAGCTGCAGCTAAAACACCTTCGGGAGCACCACCAATCCCCATTAATAAATCAACACCAGTAGTAGGCAAACCAGTAGCTAAAGCTGCTGCTACGTCTCCATCACCAATCAATTTCATCTTAGCACCTACTGCTCTTACCTGATCTATTAAGCCACCTTCTTTTCTATGGCGGGGTTTATCTAAAATAACTACAGTAACATCTTTAACGCCTTTCTCTAGGGCAGTAGCAACTGATTTAATATTATCCTCCACTGAAGCAGTAATATCGATACTTCCTTTGGCTTCCGGGCCAACTGCTATCTTATCCATATACATATCTGGCGCATGAAGAAAACAATCTCGCTGGGCTACAGCTAGGATAGATAAAGCATTAGGTCGTCCCTCAGCAATAATTGTCGTTCCTTCCAAAGGATCAACTGCAATATCAACTTCAGGCACTGCTCCTTCTCTAGTACCAATCTTCTCCCCAATATATAACATAGGAGCTTCATCAATTTCTCCTTCTCCAATTACTACTTCTCCATCAATATCTACTGTATCAAACATACCACGCATAGCATCAACAGCTGCTTGATCAGCTGCTTCCTTATCGCCTCGGCCCATCCATCTAGCCGAAGCAATTGCAGCTGCTTCAGATACTCTAACAAATTCAATTGCTAATTCTCGTTCCATTTACTATTCCTCCTAGTATTAGTTTATAGTTTACTATAAATATCTAATTTTAAAAGCAGTTTCGGAAAAGCTACAAAATAGCTTTTTTCCGAGTAACTTTTATTGAACTATAAAAGTTACCAAAAGATTTCAAGGATAGAACAATCAATGCTTCCTGCGGTTAAAGAGTTACTAGAGATATTAAAAAATACTAGAACATATATTACTCTTTTATTTTAACCACAAGTCGCGGATTGTTCTACTTAAATTAAACCAATACAACCCTTTTTTAATTACTAGGTAAGAGTTTCACAACGACATTTGAATTTTTTAGTAACGCATCTTAGCGAACTGGAGTAAAAATAAGGCTTAAATTATCTAATTTGCAGGATATTAAATTAGATTAGCCTTATTTTTAAGCAGTGAGCTGTAGATGAGTTTGAAAAAATTCTGGGAGTAAAAAAACTCTTGCCTAGTATACTATAAAAATTAATATAAGTTTTAGATTGAATATGTTAGACGTATGACTAACCCCTTTAAAAACAGAAAAAAGGAGCAGAAATTACTTCTGCACCTTTTTCTGACTCCAATTTATTGAATTATAGTTAGGCTTGGTCAGCACTACCGAAAACATCAATTTTCTTCTTAGCAGTCTCGATAATACCTTCTTTACCTGGCCCAATAATCTTTCGCGGATCATAGACTTCTTTATCTTCAGCCAATAATTCACGAACAACTTTTGTCCAAGCTTGCTGGAAGTCAGTATTAACATTAATCTTAGAAGTACCTCGATTGATTGCTTCTTTAATATCTTTATTTGGAATCCCAGTTCCGCCGTGTAATACTAATGGCAGACCTGTTGTTTCTTTAATCTCTAACATCTCTTCAAATCCTAAATCAGGCTCACCTTGATAAGGGCCATGAACAGAACCTAAAGCTGGTGCTAAAGCATCAATTCCTGTCTGTTCAACTAACTTCTTACATTCCTCTGGATCAGCATACTTAACTTGACCTTCTACACCATCTTCTTGGCCACCTACAATACCTAACTCAGCTTCAACAGAAACACCTTTAGCGTGAGCATATTCAACTACTTCTTTAGTAATCTCTACATTCTTCTCAAAAGAATGATGAGAAGCATCAATCATAACGGAAGTGTATCCAGCATCAACTGCTTTTTTACAACTTTCAATACTAGAACCATGATCTAGATGGATAGCAACAGGAATAGTAATCTCCATGTCTTCTAATAATCCAGTTACAATATTAACTACTGTTGTAAAACCACCCATGTAACTAGTAGCACCTTCAGACACACCTAAAATTACTGGAGAATTCTTACCTTCACAAGCCTCCAAGATAGCTTGTGTCCACTCTAAGTTATTGATGTTAAATTGTCCGACTGCATATTGATTCTCTTTAGCCTCAATTAACATTTCTGTCATTGATACTAATGGCATATTAACATAACCTCCTTATTGTAGTCCATTACTTATTATACAAGACTTAAGAAAAAAATCCTTCATTTTAATCCTATTTTATTTTAAATTTCATCCTTATTAACCATTTGTTTTTTCTAGAGCACTAACTACACCTTCTAGAATCTTAATCTTCTTTAATTTTCGTAAAGAAGCTAAATCCTCCTCAGTTTGAGCCTGGATCTTAGTAACTCCTTCGCATTCCTGACAGATTAACTCTATCTCTCCTGCTAACATTTCAATATCTATCTCCTGACTACCACACTGGCAGACTAATCCACTCTCCATAGCTATATCATGCAATTCATTAACTGCTGCTAACATAATTTGGGGACTATCAAAGCAATCTTCAAACTCTAGTTTATCCATCATCTGCTCTAGATACTCTTCTTCCTCTCTAACTAATTCTTCTAGTCGATCCTCTGGGCCAAAGTATCCTAGAGCTGTTTGATTAGTAGAACAACTAATACTCTCTACATCACCAAACCAAAATTCAGTTGCGTTATAAAATTGACTATGTTGAGTATCGCAGAAAATACAAGGATACTTCAATCTGAAATTAGAACCTTCTTTAATAATCAGTAACTTAGTTTCTCCACAATCACAATCTAACTTCAATTTATCTGTACCAGAAAAATCAAATATATTAACTTGTTCTAACTCTAGCTTACTACACCTAGGACATCTCCAGGCTAAAGTAGTTTGGTATTCAATTAACATTCTGCTTGTACCTCCTTTGGCCAATTAAGATATTCTTTATCCAGATTAGAAATCCTTTATTTGATTCCTCACATTTTATTAAATATCCCGGACTACAGCCGACTGTACTTGATTATCAACCTCTAATTTAATCCACTGGTCAACATTTATATTACTTAGTCCAACTTCTTTGTCCTCCGCTAAAAGTTTAGTTTCTTCTCTAATCTTGAAGGTCTTCTCTCTAGGATTAAGATCACTACCTAGATTCACAGTAACCTTCTTTTCCTCTCTATCAATCTCTGTAATCAGCCCTGTAGCTTGATAATGGTGAACAACTAATATTGATAACTGCCTATTAATCCCTAATATGGCTCTACCTTGATCCCCTGGCTTAAGGTCTGAGCTAGAGGCTTGATAATTATTACGTCTGATCTGTAAATCAGAATCTAAGTTATAGACTGCTGTCTGCTTTGTATTTAAATTTTCGACTATGATTACATTATCATGTACCTCTCTAACCACAATAGGAACTGTTTGATAAAAGGAATTGATGGTAGTTATTTTTCCCTGCTGATTTAACTTAATCTTAGCTTGCTGAAAATAGTTATCTTGGATAGGCCGTAAAGCAGTTAAGGATGCCTGTTGCTGGTTGACCTTAATTGTAGCGTCTAAGGCAACTTTATACTCCTTTACTTCGTCATTAGCTTGGAGTAAAATAGTATTTTGCTGAGCATTAACAGCTACTATCTGTCCTGTCTTAGCCAATTTATCATCTGCCTGGGCCCAACTGATTGGAGATAAAGATAATAAAATTATCATAACAAAAGTTATATATTTTTTCATAACTATCCCTCCTGATTAAATTCTTAGTATTATTATTTACATTTTATGGGAGGGATATACCAAAAAAATAAAAAAAGTAGGAGATTTCTCCCCTACTTCAGTATATTAGTTGTGTGTCGTGTGCTATTAGTCATCAGCAGATCAAATTCGAAACAATATTTAATCCTTTAGAATCTAGTAATTTTAAAGGTTTAGATTTTAAATTTACAGATAGCAGACGACTGATAGCTATATCCCACTTAATTATTCAATGCTGCTTCTACAAAACCTGTAAATAAAGGATGAGGACAATTAGGCCGAGATTTAAACTCAGGATGGAACTGACTAGCTACAAACCAAGGATGCTCTGCTATCTCAACCATCTCTACCAATCTATCATCAGGTGATACACCAGATAAAATCAAACCAGCTTCCGTCAACTGATTACGATAATGATTACTAAACTCATAACGATGGCGGTGTCTTTCATAAATCACCTCTGATTGATATAAATCACGACATACTGTATCCTCTTTAATCTTGCACGGATAAACTCCTAATCTCATTGTGCCCCCTTTATCTTCTATATCTTTTTGTTCCGGCATTAAATCAATCACTGGATCAGGAGTATCATCAGCAAACTCAGCACTATGCGCAGCATCTAAATCACAGACATTACGAGCAAATTCAATCACAGCACACTGCATCCCAAGACAAATCCCAAAGTAAGGTATATTATTCTCCCGGACATAACGAATAGCTGCAATCTTACCCGGAATCCCTCGGTCTCCAAAACCACCAGGTACTAAAACACCATCCACATCGGATAAATGCTCTTGGGCACTATCTTCTTCAATATCTTCAGAGTGAACCCATTTAATATCTATAGCAGTATCATTACTGACTCCTGCATGCTGTAAAGACTCAACAATACTAATATAGGCATCTGGTAGTTCAACATACTTGCCTACAATAGCAATGCTTGTCTCATCAGAAAGATTCTTCATTTTATCTACCATTTCTCTCCAGTCCGATAAATCTGGCTGTTCTACTTCAGATTTTAAACTTAACTTTTCAAGAGTAATATCTGCTAACCCTTCTTCTTCCACAATTAATGGGACATCATAAATACACTCAGCATCTTTAACTGGAATTACTGCTTCTTTATCAATGTCACAGAATAGAGCAATCTTATCCTCAGTTGCTTGAGTTAAATCTCGATCACTACGACAGACAATCACATCAGGTTGGATTCCTAACCGACGTAATTCTTTAACACTATGCTGAGTTGGTTTAGTCTTTAACTCATTAGCAGCCTTGAGATAAGGAATCAAAGTACAGTGAATATACATTACATTCTCCGGACCAAAATCATGTTTGCACTGTCTAATTGTCTCTAAAAACGGCAGTCCTTCAATATCCCCTACTGTACCTCCAATCTCAATTAAAGCTACATCAACTTCTTCATCACTCCCTAAGCGTTCAATCCGAGATTTGATTTCATCTGTAATATGAGGAATAACTTGGACTGTTCCTCCGAGATAATCTCCACGACGTTCTTTAGTTAAGACAGTAGAATAGATCTGTCCTGTAGTTACATTGGAATTTTCGTTTAACTTAATATCTATAAATCGTTCATAATGACCTAAATCCAGATCTGTTTCTGCTCCATCAGCTGTTACAAATACTTCTCCATGTTGATAAGGATTCATTGTTCCAGGGTCTACATTAATATAAGGATCTAACTTCTGAACAGTAACACTTAACCCTCTTTCTTTTAACAACCTACCTAAAGAAGCAGCAGTAATTCCCTTACCTAAAGAAGAAACAACACCACCAGTTACAAAGATATACTTAGTCATTAATAAATCCTCCCTTATAATTTTAATAACTGTTAGACGTCTATCGAAACCGCACTATAAGAAAAAGACTAGAAAGTTTAGGATGATCTAAACTTTCTAGTCTAACTATCTTAAACTAACGCGTTAGCCATTACAAAACCAAGATAAATACCAACAATCCCCATAACACCTGAAATACTAGGCGGAGCTGGGATAGGTAAATTCAACAAGGAAAAGAGTCCACCTACAAGTAAACCAGACAAGGTAGACAGCAAAACTTGGTTCATATTCACGCCTCCTTAATCTAGTGAATCACTCTCCCCCACCCGAAGAACGGGCCAACATTTAAACAAATTAAAAATGGTGTGGCACTTTCGTGCCACAGCTATCAGATATCTGTCGTGAGCCAAATCAAATTCAAAACCATAGATCTGCTTCGATCCCTTAAAACATAGTAATCTTAAGGGGGTAAATTTTGAATTTAAAGGTTTTGAATTGGCTGACAGCACACAGCACACGACACACGACTGTGTCACCTATGGTGACACAATATATCAATTACTTCATTTTATAATATATTTATTCAGCTTTGATTTTTCATTGGGTTTAATTGTCAATTGTCAATTCTAAATTATAAATTGCTTGCTACATACTTTCCAGAGCAGAAATACCTAATAAATCAAGTACATTAACTAACACCTGTTTAGCAGCTATCACTAGTGCCAATCTAGCTGTCATTAACTCCTGATTATCAACTAAAACATGACATTTATTATAGAACTTATGGAAAGCAGAAGCTAGATCATAGGCAAATAAAGCTACGTGATGTGCTTCTCTACTTTGAGCACTCTCGGCTATCTCTAATGGATAATTAGCTAGTTGCTTAATCAAATCCAACTCTGCTTCTGCCTCTAAATTAGATAACTCAACCTCTTGAAGATCAGGCAAAGCAACCCCTTCTTCTTCTATCTGTTCTAAAATACTACAGATTCTAGCATGAGCATACTGGATATAATAGACTGGATTATCAGTAGATTCTTTCTTAGCCAACTCTAAGTCAAAATCAAGATGAGTATCAGTACTCCGCATTACATAAAAATAGCGAGCAGCATCGGTACCTACTTCCTTAACTACATCCTGTAAAGTAACAAAATTACCAGCTCGTTTAGACATTTGAACCTGCTCACCATCTCTAAGCAGACTGACCATCTGCACCAAAATAATCTCTAAAGCATCAGCCCCATGACCTAAGGCTTCAACTACTGCTTCCATCCGTTTAACATAACCATGATGATCAGCTCCTAAAATATCAATTACTTCATCGAATCCACGTTGATACTTATTATGATGATAAGCAATATCAGCCGCTAAATAAGTAGGAGTTCCATTATCTTTAATTACTACTCTATCTTTATCATCTCCAAACTCAGTTGATTTAAACCACAGGGCTCCTTCAGACTGATAAACCAAATCTTTATCTTGTAATTTAGCTAGCACTTCTTCAATTGCCTCAGGATGTAAAGTTCGTTCGCTAAACCAGTTATCAAATTCAACTCCAAATTCCTTTAAATCTGTCTCTATATTAACTAATAACTGTTCGTAGGCATACTCTCTAAAATACTCAACATTTCCCTGTTGAGCTTCCGTTAAGTATTGATCACCATCTTGGTCGATGATTTCTTGAGCAATCTCCTTAATGTATTCTCCCTGGTAAGCATCAGCAGGTAACTCAACCTCATAACCTAATAACTTCTGATACCTAACAGCTACTGACTTACCTAATAAATCCATTTGATTTCCAGCATCATTAATATAGTACTCTTTACTAACAGAAAAGCCAGCTGAATCTAAAATATTAGCCAGCACATCACCAACTACTGCGCCCCGACTATGACCTACATGTAAAGGACCAGTCGGATTAGCACTTACAAACTCAACTTGGATCTGTTCATCTCCTAGATTAACCTGACCATAATCCTCTCCTGCTTCTTCAATTTCAAACAAAACATCATACAACCAATCATCACTAAAATAAAAATTGATAAAACCTGGGCCAGCTACCTCTATGTCAGCAATAAAATCCAAATTAGGCAGACAGGCAATAATCTCCTCAGCAATTTTTCGCGGTGCCTGACCTACTTGACCAGATAAAACTAAAGCTAAATTAGTAGCATAGTCACCATGAGCTTCTTCCCGGGGTTCTTCTAATTCAATCTCCGGCATCTTTTCTAGCTCAAAATCAGCCTCTGTGACTGCCTGCTCTAAATTAGCCTGTAACTTTTCCTGTAACTCCAGAACCAATGCCATACTATTCCTCCTTATAAGAAATATTCAACCAGTTAGTTCCTACTAACCCCTCGGGGTCATATAATAGATACTTGAGATCAACTTCTCCTGTCTTAGCTCCAATATCTACTTCTAACTCCTCTACTTCAACCTCCAATTGTAAAGTACCATAAGGAGTCTGATAGTCAAAGCTTGTCCTAGCCTGGGGAATAAACTCCTGCTTAGTCCTAACTGCTCCCTGTCTAATTAAAGTTACTCTTCTATCTTTGATTTTAAGAGTTGTTGTTACGCCAGCTAAATCGCCTTCGCCTTCATATCTGAGATAATAAGTTCCTTGTTTATTATAAAATTTACCTTGGGCTTCTCGTTTGATTTCAGTTTCTGTACCGTCATTCTTCTGCCTACCATTAACTTTAATTGCTACTTCCTGCGCCACAATATCAGCCCCACTTCTCTGTCTATCATTTCTTAAATTATTATTTTTAATACAACAATAAGTAATTATATAATCTCAACTTGACTTTTGCAAGCAAAGAAACTAGCAATCTACAAATATAAGTCCAAAGCATAATTTTTAGCTTGCCTGTAATTCTTAAATACTCTAAAATCTTTGCCAAAAGATCCTTCTTGTTCTAATTTACTCATTAACTTTTTAACTGACTTGCCCAGAGATCCTCTTATATCCGATCAGTTAGTCTGCCAAATCAACCTGGAATCCTTACTGAAGTCCTTGGCCAACTCCACTACATCATCTGTAGTCGAATGAATAATCAATATCTGTTTAATAGTCATCCCTCCTTAAAAAATTGCGGAACAAAACTGATATATAACTGCAGTAATCCCACTAGCAATTAACGGTCCACTAGGTACCCCATTAAAGAAGGAAACCCCTAAAATAACCCCTACTACTAGATTAACTGTAATAGCAGGGTCACTTTCTAACAGTGAAATCCCCTCGCGAGTAAACTGGGTTACAGCAATCCCCATCACTATAGCTAATAAAGATAGTGGATCTAATAAATCATTTACTAACTTATTTAATTCCATCTCTCCTGTAGCTAAAGGAGCTAATACACCTAACATAATTAATATAATTCCTATTTTAACACTGTAACCATCAATTAAATCCATAGCACCTTGTAACTTAAGATTTCTAACAACTAATAAAATAATCCCGGAAATGATCAAAGAATTATTTCTAATTAATAAACCTAAAATAGTAATTATTATTAAAGCTAGATTAACTTGCATACATTATTCCCCTCTATATTAGTTAATTATTCTGCTAAGCCACTTATTTCATTATAACAATTAATCTTAGATTCTTGAAGTAATTTTACTCAAAAGTTCCTGTCACACAAGTTTCTCCTGCCTGAACCATCATTTGGCCCTGGGCCAAAACTGAATCTATCTCTAATTCATCATCTAGTACTGTTAAATCAGCTACAGTCCCTTCTCTAATCCTACCTTTCCCCGCTAGATTTAAGATATCTGCCACATTAGCAGTTACAAATCTTAAAGCGACGGCTAACGGAATATCTTCAACAAGTACAGCCTGGCGAAATTCTTTATGTAATGAATTAACATTACCAATTCCTAAACCTACAAAATTACCAGCTTGATCAAATTGCGGTAGACTTCCCTGCCCATCAGAACTAAAAGTAATTGCCTGGGAACTAACTCCTTGCTCTAATAATTCTTTAGCTGCTTTACTAGCTGGGATTTGGGGATCAGCAGGATCATTAGTGGAGCTAGTAGTTAGATCCACCTTACCACCCTGACTAGTATAATCACTAGCAGAATCCAATAGCCTTTGGTTGCGATTAATATGGGTTGGTAAAAACTGTGTAATCGGCAATTCTGTAGCCTCAGCTATTTCTAATAAATAAGTCAAGCCCTGTCTCCCATTCCCCATATGAACATGGACAATTCCTGCTTTGCCTGCCAACAAGCCACCGGTTCTAGCTAAAGCAGTTACTCGCTTGAAATCATCTAAAGTTGGTTGCGAAGACCTATGGTCTGCTAAAGCAATCTCTCCAATCCCAATTACTTTATCAATTAAGACTAGATCAGCACGACAGTTACCAGTTATCGTCTGTAACGGAAACTGATAAGATCCAGTATAGATATAACTGCTGATTCCTTCTTCCTCTAATCCTCTAGCTTTAGCTAATAAAGAAGTCATATGCCTGCTAGTTCCATCAGTCCCTAGACAACCAATAACAGTAGTTATCCCAGCAGTAGTTAAGTCAGTCAGCTGTATCTCTGGAGTACGGCTCTTAAATCCATCCTCTCCACCACCGCCAATTAAGTGGACATGAGGGTCAATAAAGCCCGGTACTACTTTTAGACCTTCGAGATCAATCACTTCAACTGGATAGAAATCTGATTGAGGCAAGGAAATCTTATCGGCTAATTTAATAATCTTAGCACCAGCAAGCAGCAAATCCTTCTGCCCTACATATTGTGGGGTATAAACTTCTCCGTTTTTAAGTAATTTTAGCATAATCTCCTCCTATTAGTTTTATTTTTACTGTTAATAGTTAACAAACTGTAAATATGAAATTGCTTATTGGAGAATCATTGATATTGAGTGTGAGTAATGAGTGTGAGTGTGAGTAAAACCAAAATCTAATAAATCAAGATCCTGATTGTATTATTTAAAAATATACTTTTTTTATACCGCTGATTTATGTTTACTTAAACTTATCTAAAATTATTCAATAAGTAAGTTTAAGTCCACTACAGCGTTGACACCAAAGTTTCGATGTCCTTATCCACTAACCCTATCGGTTAAGATTCGGGTGTGCTTTTTAGGCAGTTTCTTTTTTAAAGTTATAATTCCATCTATCTTTTAGTAGTCTGATAAATTTATAGTCATTTTCTACTTTAATTGGATTACATAGTTTCTTTAGGTTGTTACATTTTTTCTTTTGGTAATTAGAACTTAATTTCGCAATATTTCTAGCCCCATTGATATCACTATTAATAGCTAGTTCTTGCTCTTGATCAACAATAGAGATAGGTAAGCCTTCAATAGTAGTGTTACCCATTTTCAGCCTTTCCCCCTCTTCACACCTAGCGTGAGATTTTCAAACTCACTAGGCGTTCCATCATAGTCTAAGTTGGTTCGATACAATCATTTCCTGCCTTAGCTCAAAGTTTGTTGAGTTTACTCAAGGCATCTTCATCAAGAATCCCTTTCACCTCATTATAGTAGCGATTAATTGTTTCTTCTTTTATAGCATGGATTAACTTGTGTATATCATATTTAACTAAACACAAGTTCCTATAAGTGTCTTTACCACCATCATCTCGTGGTTTCTTATGATGACACTCTATATCTCCAATTTCTAAAGGCATACCAGTAATAAAGCAACAACCATTTTGACCAGAATATCTGGCTATTCGGTTATCATTATACTCAATTGTTTCACCCTGGACAGGATTTTCAACTAAATACTTTAACACTACTGGCGATACACTTTTAAGCTTCTTGTGTATTTTTTCCCTTCCTGTCCTGGTGTAATCACATATCTCCTGTGAGAAGTTCATAGGAGCATCAAAAGTTACACCAGCAATTGGAAATATTCTAATCCCTGCTACATAATAAGGTTTATAGTTATACCCTCCATAAAATTTCTGGAAAGTTTTTGATTCAGTACCTTTTTCACTTAAATCCGAGCTAAGTCTATTTTCTAAGGTTCGGTTGACTTGAAAGGCGATATCTGAAAAATCATGATTAACCATAGTAGCCATAGAGTAGTAATTTTGCATACCAAGTATCATTGAGTTTAGTTTTGATACTTGTTGAGGAGTAGTTTCTTCATTTATCCTCTTAATCTGGTGTTTGAGTTTATCAACTAACTTCTTCTTAACACCATCGGCTACCCTAGACCTACCTACATATTTATTACCTTTCTTTCTAACTTTGAGCTTAATACCCAAAAATTCGGTATAAGTCCTTTTAAGGTTAGTGATTTTTGTTTTCTTTTTACTGACTTCAAGATTTAGTCTTTCTTTTAACCATTGAATAGTTGCTATCTTAATTTTACTTGCTGTTTTATAATCTCTGCACATGATTTTGAAATCATCTGCATACCTAACAATGTATATTTCCTTTAAGTTTGTTTTTCTCAATGCTCTATATTTGTTATCTATCCTACTATATTTATGGTCGCTTTCAAATGTTTCCCATTGGTTAGAAATCCACCAATCCATTTCATTTAGTACTATATTCGATAGTAAAGGTGATATTATTCCACCTTGAGGAGTTCCTTTATCAGGAACACCCTCTCCTTCAATTTCAGCTTCTAGCATTGCTCCTAGTATTGATATTAGCTTCTTATCTTTGATTCCCATCGACCATATTTGTTTCTTGAGTTTAGCATGGTCAACATTATCAAAGAAGCCTTTAATATCAATATCTACTGAATATTGAAGTTTACTTCTATTTATCAGAAACGATGTCCTAGCTATGGCGTGTTTAGTTGATCTATTAGGTCTAAAACCATAACTATGATTATGAAACTTAGCTTCGCAAATAGGCTCTAAAACCTGTTTTATACATTGTTGGATTAATCTATCTTCCATTGTAGGAATACCTAGAGGTCTTTTTCTACCATCAGGTTTAGGAATATATACCCTTCTAACTGATTGAGGTTTGTAATATTCTAACCTGTTTCTTACATAGTCAACTAATTCTTGAGTAGTCCATTGCTCTAAGTCCTCAATAGTAGTATTATTAGTTCCTCTAGTCCTACTACCTTTATTTCTCCTGATATTACGAAAAGCAAGTAAAATATTTTTTCTAGAGGTAATGTGTTTCATTAGATTCTTGAAATCATAACCTTTTTGGCTATACTTATACAATCTATCTTGTATTTCTTGGGTATCATAATATTCGTTGTTCCTTAGTTTTTGTTTCTTAGGATTCTCAACATAACTTTCTGCTAATGCAGTCATAAGTCGGCTAAAACCTCCTTTATGGAGACTTCACCTTTCTTAGTCTTACCCGATAACCTTATGTCAAGAATGATATATCTTATAACTTAAACTATTGATTATTGGCTATCCCTAACCTTATTTTACTAAGGTATTATCGGTTCGTGCCAACACTATCAACTAACATTAAGGTATGTTATCAATATTCCATACCAACATTTCATAGGTGTTAAGTACCTCCATGTGTTAGCTTTCCCTGTTCCGAAAGACTTTACCTCTACATATACCCTTAGATTTCCCCTTTGAGCCTGTATGAGTTGGAATTTTCTAACTATATACCCTACAAGTGTATAAGGACTTTCATATCTATAAATCTTACTCATCCCTCATACCTCAAACTTTGTTGAGATAATCATTTCTGATTATTCGAGGTTTAGACCCGTACATTCAAGGATTCGTCGGTACCTTGTGGTACATTCTAATCAGTAGGTATTTTATAGGCATCCGTGGTGTCAGTTATACCACTCGACTAGAGCAGTTTTCGTATCATTACGATAACCTTCCCTCGACTTTACCGAGCTTACTACATCAAATAACTTAACCTTATTTAATGCAGTTCGGAGTATTAATGATAGCCCTTCAAGGCGTTACCCTATCATTTGACTATTCAAGTCTTTCAGTTCTAATTATTGTAGATTAGATCCACAATACTAGGCGATACTTTTCATATCGCAACAGGTCGCACTATAAACCTCGTTTAACTCGCTTACCTCGGTAGTTGTATTTATCTAACAACTCCTTGTAAGCAGCAATTAAACGCTGATATTGTTGGTACTCAATATCAGACTCGGTCTTATTTTGTTGATCTTGCAGTTTTTCTACTTTTCGTTGCAAAGACTTAACTTTATAAATCTCTGGAGTGAAAGAGTTTGATTTAGAAGTGTAAGATTCATTCACGATAGTAATTTTAATTCCATACTCTTTAGCTTTATACTCTAAATAATCTAGTAATTTTACAAAAGGAATTTGGATAAAATTCTGTTTAGTGTTTTTACGAAGGTTGCAATTACCATTGTTTTTAAGTTTGTTAAGATTATCCGAGATAACTAGTTCAGTAACCTTATGCTGATCTAAATATTGTAATATTCGCTTACTTACTTTATGGAATTGGTCATAGAAAAAACGACTTCTTTTTTCAAATAGATAGTTTTTAAAGTCTTGAAGATATTCTTGTCTAGATTTAGATTCTGTAGTATCAATAGTGTTAGAAATTTTCGCTATTTGGCGATTAAATTGGCTATTATAAGTTTTATACTTCTTACCATCTACTATAAGACTTGGACTATCTTCGTCCTCTATATAAATACTTGCAAGGTTATTAACACCAATATCTAATCCGGCAATTTTATGAGGTCTTTCCTTATTTACATTAATCTCTTTATCGTAGGTGATTAGCAAATAAAGCTCCCCATTTGAGTATTGCAAGTTTATACTTTGAATATTATCTAAATCACCTACTATATTTCTTACTGCTTTATGATTTATATAAAAATATTGCCGACCTTTATCATGATCTAAAGTAATTCCTAGTTTATTCTGACCTTTTTTAAGATAAGCAAGGCTCATTCCTTTATCACTATCAATTAAAAGAGTATAATGATTTAAAGAAGATAAACTTTTAGGTTTTGGTGGTCTTGCCCTTTTATCTCCCTTTTTCTTTTTAGTATAAAAAGATTTAAAATTGCTCCGTACTTTTCGCATGGTCATAACTAAATTATCCTTTTTAAGTTGTTTCCCTGCTTTAATTAAATCTTGCATTAAATCATGATTTTTATATTTTTCTTTAATATAAGATACTCTATCAGAATAACTACCGCCTTTTGTATCTCGAATAACTGCTCTCATTACATAAGGATTAGCAATTAATTTCCTATCACCTATATCTTGTTTAAAATCTTGTTCTAATAAAATAAGTAGCATATTCTCAAAATGCCTTGTTAAAAATACCTTTTCAATTGCAAACTCCTTAAATTCCTGGTCTTTAATTAATATTTTACTGGTTCGTAGCATCTATATCACCTCCTTTACTAGCAGATTTAAATTATTTTAGTTAATAGTAAACATTTCTTTATTAGTATCTTTAATTTCTTTAGATTTATTACTTCTACTACCATATAATTTGGCAGAAAATACAGTAATTATAGATAGTACATCTTCAACCAATTCCTCTTGATTGGTATCCATTACTAATACAATAATTGCTTACATTCTCTACTTAACATTTCAAATTTTCTTTTTGACTATTACTAGAAACTCTGCAATAACCAATAGTTAACTTGCTTTTATTCTCCTCTTTATCTTGAAAAGCAATTAGCTTTTCTTTATCGTATCTCCTATGACCTCCTTGGGTACGATAAGCTACTAATTTTCCTTCATTATCCCAACGTCTTAATGTGGATTGAGCTACACCTAAAAATTCTGCTGCTTCCCTAATGGATAATTCCATTACTTTATCACCTCTATTTGTTTATATAACGCTGTAAAAATTGCTTATTACCAAGTAGGAATGATAAAGTTTAATTAAAAACAAGTAAACTGTTTAAAGCTCCCCCCCAATAAAGTAGGACCAGCTTCACAGCTGGGACCCCTTATCAAACTGCACGAACGGTTTTCCCGTATACAGCTTTCGGTTATTGGTGCTCCATATCAGAGAGTAAGTCAGCGACTCTATGTTACCATAGATGTATATTTCACTCTCGATTACAGCACATCAGTAAGCAGTGAATCTAGTCCTTCTTCTCTTAAAAACTTATTCGATAAGCGATAATTCTGATGAATTATCGCTTTCTTTCCTTCTATGAAAGAACGTATTCTCATTCTTATCCATTTATCTAATTTCCTATATAATGTTTTGATATTGCCTATTTTAAAGTAATGTCCCCAGCCTTTTAGTACTAAATTTAACTCATCAATTATTATTTCCAATTTCTGAGGTCTATTTCTTCTAGTTATATCTCTTATTCTATCTTTAAAGTTATTTATTGCTCTATCTCTTGGACTTTTATAATACCAATGATGAAATCTAAATCCTAGAAATTTAAACCCATCATAAAAGTTTGTTATCACTGTCTTCTCAGGATGGAGTTTTAATTTTAATTCATTTTCTATTATCTGACGAGTTACTTGTAATGCTCTTTTGGCTTTATCTTTACTTTTGGTCAATACTACAAAATCATCAGCGAAGCGAACTAGTTTATATCCCCTTCGAGTCATCTTCTTATCAAAGTAATGTAAATAGATATTAGCTAATAAAGGAGAGATCACACCTCCTTGAGGTGTTCCTTCTTTAGTCTCTTTTCTTCCTTCTTCGGTCATGACTCCTGCAGTTAGCCACGATCTAATTAAGTCTAATACCCATCCATCACTTATATATTCTACTATAAAATCCATTAATAAATCATGGTTTATAGTATCAAAATAAGATTTTATATCTGCATCTACTACCCAATCGTAACCTTGCTGTTTATATTCTTCTATTTTCTCTATTGCATCATGGGTTGATCTGTTAGGTCTGAATCCAAAAGAACATTCACAAAACAATCTCTCAAAGTATATTTCTAAGATTTGTTTGACTGCTTGTTGGGCAATCCTATCTTTAATTACTGGAATCCCTAGTGGTCTCTTTTCTCCATTTTCTTTTGAGATATACGTTCTTAGTACTGGTCGTGGCTCATATCTATCCTCTCTTAACTGCCTATATAATTCTTGCATATTCAGTTTATAGTTATTTCTATATTCATTGATACTTACATTATCAATTCCACCACAACCACCATTAGCCAGCACTTTTTGTCCTGCCTTATGCATTCGCCATTTATCTGTGATTAAATCTTTCAGACTGTATAAGGTTCGAAAAATTTTTTTTCACCTATCCTAATTTCACTACTTACCAGTTCTTTCTTTCCTGTCTCGATATCTTAACCCTTATCTTCATAGTACTCCTAAGCACGTCTTTAGGCTCTCACCAATCGCACCTCTTAGTTCACTACTACTTAAGTCATGGTATTTCCTAAATTCATCATATTTTCAGTTATTATTTCCTGTCTATATTTCTTTTAGAGCTCACTATCTTTAATAGCGTCTAAACCATTCTTATTAAGATATCATTGACAGTCTATTCTTAACTTCAATAACCTGACTATCCTTCACTGTAATCAACTTTCATTGATTTTTTTCGCTACTATGATAGCTTCTGAACTCTAATATATCCTCACTCTGGCTTTCCCATTTTAGGTTATACCATCATTTATCTCTATAGATTTCTATACAGAACTATATTAGAGACTCCTCTGGTCAATTACGAAAACTATTATAGCCATCCCAACCATAATCACACCTAGTAATTCGACATGGACACTCTCGTTATCTCGCTTTTTATCCAGAGCCACCTGCATCCCCCAAGTCGACATTGGACTTCTTCATTTTTATGGTGAATCGCCACTACTAAATGCCACCGACGGTTCACATATTGTTTTAGGCTGACTATTCACCTCAAACTCTTCAGATTCTATCTCACGATAGACACCCTGTTACTATTGGTTTCACACACCGATACGACGAAAACAGCATGGATAGAATTCTCATCTACTATTTTCATAATCTACAGAGCACACATAAAGAAACCAGGGCCAACGTTGGCCCTGGTAAGTAATTCTCTAATTATCTTAATTGTTAAAATGTCTTTAAATATTGATCTAATTCCCACTGATGTACTTGAGTTCGATATACATCCCATTCTAGTCTCTTAGCTTCAACAAAATGTTCTAAAACATGATCTCCTAATGCATCCTGAATAACCTCATCTTTTAGTAACTCCTTAACTGCTTGATTGATATTACCTGGTAAACTATCAATACCTGATTTTTCTTTTTGTTTAGCACTCATAGCAAAGATATTGTCTACTACTTCTGTTGGTGGTTCAATTTCATTCTTAATACCATCTAAGCCAGCCTTCAACATTACAGCAGTTGCTAAGTATGGATTCGCTGTTGGATCAGGATTTCTCATTTCTACTCTGGTACCTGCCCCTCGAGAAGCTGGAATTCTAATTAAAGCACTTCGATTAGAAGCAGACCAAGCTTTATAAACTGGAGCTTCATAGCCAGGTACTAACCGCTTATAAGAATTAACTGTTGGATTAGTAATTGCTGCAATTGCATTAGCATGCTTTAAGAGACCACCAATATAGTAGTAAGCCGTCTGACTTAAGCCTAAATCATCATCTGCATCATAGAAAGCATTTTCTCCATCTTTGAATAAGGACTGATTCATATGCATTCCAGAACCATTTTCCCCAAAGATAGGTTTCGGCATAAACGTAGCATGTAAATCATATTGATCAGCAATAGCTTTAACTACAAATCTAAAGGTAGCAATATTATCAGCTGTATTGAGAGCATCTTCATACTTAAAGTCAATTTCATGCTGGCCAGGAGCAACTTCGTGGTGAGAAGCTTCCATATCAAAGCCCATTTTTTCTAAAGCCAATACAATATCCCGTCTTGCATCCTGTCCTTCATCAATTGGCCCTAAGTCAAAGTAACCACCTTTGTCGTGAGTAATTGTAGTCGGCTCTCCTTCATCATCATTTTCAAATAAGAAAAATTCTGGCTCAGGACCTAGATACATTTCATAACCCATTTCCTGTGCTTCTTCTAGTACATTCTGTAATACATTACGCGGTCCACCATTAAATGGTTCATCATTTGGCTTATAAACATCACAAATTAATCTAGCTACTGTGCCACCTTCTTCTGGTCGCCAAGGAAAAACAGTAAAGGTATCAAAGTCTGGTTTTAATTTCATATCAGACTCCTGAATTCTAGTAAAGCCATCAATAGAAGAACCATCAAACATAATCTCGCCTTCTAAAGCCTCTTCTAGTTGGTCAACAGTAATTGCTACATTCTTAATTACCCCTAAAATATCTGTAAACTGCAGTCTAATAAACTTAACATCTAACTCTTCTGCCTTTCTCAACACGTCTTCTTTAGTTAAACTCATATATTCTCTCCTCCTCAACTGATTTATAATAAATTTATCAACTTCATTAGTAACTAACTTGCTTTTATCTTAACAGACTTGTTACTATATGTCAAGTTTATGTTAAGTTTTTTATGATTTAATTATCCAGCAAATTATAAATAACAAACAAACCACTAATCACTACCAATCCTACAATTAACCCTACCAGCTGATGAAAAACCAAGACAGAAGAACCTAGAATCATAATTAACAAACCAATAGTCAGCCAGGATGTATAAGGATAGCCCTTCATCTTGAATTTTAATTGTCCTGTTTCTTGTAATCGAGGCCGATACCTAAGTTGACTAATTAAAATAATAATCCAGTTAAAAAAGAGAATAAAAGCAGCAGCACTAGTTACATACTCATAAACTTTTTCGGGCAACAAATAACTTAATAATACGGCTAATCCTAGTCCTAAACTACTAACTAACAGAGCATAGATAGGTACCCCTCGTTTGTTTTTAACTGTTAGATATTCAGGGGCTTGATCATTTTGGGCAATGGAAAACAATACTCTAGTTACAGCATACATAGCAGCATTCATTGTTGATAAAGCAGCAGTCAAGATAACAAAATTAATAATTGAACCAGCATAAGAAATATCGACTAACCGAAATAACTCAACAAAAGGACTAGCCTCCTGACTAATCTGGTTCCAAGGTACAATAGCCAATAAAATAAGTAAAGAGAAAACATATAAAGTAACTAACGTTAACACAATAATTTTAATAGCTGATGGTACTGTCCGATCTGAATTCACTGTTTCACTAGTCGCCATTCCAGTAACTACTACCCCGCCAAAAGATACTAAAGACATTAAAGAAGCAGCTAAAAACCCTTGGAGACCATTAGCAAAAAAGCCCCCATGGATAAAATAATTCTCAATCCCTAATTTATCTGAAACAGAAAATACTCCAGTTAAAATAGATAACCCCAGTAGTATAAAGCTAATTAAAGCACCTATTTTAACTATTGAAAAAACAGACTCTATCTGACCAAAGTTCTTAACCCCTAGAGAATTAACCCCTATAATCATTAAAGAATAAATGAAAGCAAACACCCATAAAGGAATATCTGCAAACCACCATTGAGTAAAAATAGCTGAAGCTGTAACCTCACTGGACATAACTAATACTCCAGCTATCCAGTACATCCAGCCACTAACAAAACCATACATCTCTCCCAAAGCCTGATTAGCATAACTTTGGAAAGAACCAGTATCAGGTACAGCAACTGACATCTCTGCTAGAGCAGAAAAGACCTGCCACATTATAAAAGCACTTACCAAAAAATTAAGTATAATAGCTGGCCCACTTAACCTAATAGCAATACTGCTCGCCAGAAAGAATCCAGCTCCAATAGTAGCCCCTAAACCGACCATTACTAATTCCCCTAAATTCAAATTTTCCTCTACTTGGTCTTCAGTTTTAGGTTTGGCCTGTTCTCTAATCAAAGGATGATCTACTTTATGGTTATCATCTGCCACTAGAGATCAGCTCCTGTCTACTTTAAAATATATTCTTAAAACTAACCTCTTCTGTGTTGGGTACATTTTGGACCAATCTTTTACTGATTGCTATCTCCAAGAAAGCTTCTGTCTTTTCTTCTTTCTGAACTGCTTTTTTGATTCTGGTCAAAGAATTCTCTAAACTATCCACTCGACTATGATCCAATAACGGCGTCCATAAATTCTGTGTTTCTCGCCACTGCTCTTGTAAAGCTTGACTAGTTTCACTTGCCCGCTCCCAATTATTATTCTCTATATTAGTCTCCAATTTATCTAATCTATTCAATAGTGGCTCAGCTGACTGAATTACTGCTTTATAGCCATAGAATGTCAAGCTGATTACTACTATTAAGAATAGAGTATTTCCGATTACTACCTTTTTCATAATTAATTCCCTTCCTTTTGCTCAAATAACTGATAAAATAAATTACCATTAGAATCAATATTAGCAAGTAATATATCTGAGAAATCATCAACCCCTAAGTTAGCTAATTCATCTTTTAACCATTGTCGTGATAAATTAACTTTAGCTAAATTATCCTCATAAACCCTACCATCAACAATCAACGGATAAGGAACTCCTTCGTAATCTGTATCTAGTTGTAGATCTTCGGGATTAACAGGCCTCTTTTGGGATTTAGGAATCACACTTACTTGCCCATTAGTCTCAATAAAAGCAAATTCTATATCCGCTAGGTTATGATAACCTTTGGCCCTTAATTC
Source organism: Halanaerobaculum tunisiense (assembly GCF_054657635.1). Lineage (NCBI taxonomy): Bacteria > Bacillati > Bacillota > Clostridia > Halanaerobiales > Halobacteroidaceae > Halanaerobaculum > Halanaerobaculum tunisiense. The sequence goes on along the minus strand of NZ_BAAHYI010000002.1, from coordinate 139,910 downwards.
TTCTAGCAATTCATGAATATTAATCCGGTTTCTCTTTAATACCTGTTCATTCAATTGCCCATTTTCAATTAACATATCTGGTTTACCACAGATTATCTTGCGAGCTGTAATACTTTTAGTATTAATTACAGAGGTATAAATTTGGAGAATTAAGATTAAAAAGATGGGAAGTAACGTATTGATTAAGGGAATATCAGTATTCTGCATCGGCATAGCAGCCAACTCAGAAACTATAATTGTAACTGCTAAATCAAAGGGCTGTAACTCACCAATCTGCCTTTTACCCATTAACCTCAGTACTGCTAGTACAGTAATATACAAAATGATTGTCCGAATAATGACTATTAACATTTGAATCATCCTTTATAGCAATAATCTCAAGTATAGTGTTAATCAATTCTATATAAAATATGTATTACAGCAGGAATAATCAAGATCAACTGGAATCCTTAAATTAGGAGGGAGTAAAATGAGATTAGGTATTGATATAGGAGGAACACATACTGATGGAGTCTTACTTAACCAAGGAGAAGTTATTGCCCACAACAAAATTCCTACTGCTGATAATAACTTAGCTAAAACTATTTTAACTACTTGTCAGCAACTGATTACAGGGCTAGATCCTACCACTATCGACCACATAACATTAAGTACTACCCTAGCAACTAATCTAATTACTCAACACAATCATCCCTCAGTTGGGCTGATATTGATTCCCGGTGCTGGTTTGGATCCTAATAACTATAGTTATAGTCCGGATACTAAAGTTATTTCAGGTTCAATTGATCACCGGGGCCAACAAGTAACCAAAATTAACCACCAAGAAGCACTCACAGCAATTTCAGAACTAGTAGAGCAAGGAATCGATAATCTTGCTATCTGTGGTAAGTTCTCAACTCGCAATCCCCAGCAAGAATTAGAACTTAAGGAATTAATCATCAATCACTTTCCTGAACTCAAGCAAGTTACCCTAAGTCATAAATTAGCTGGTAAATTAAATTATCCGCGCCGAGTAGCTACTACTTATCTAAATAATATTGTTGCCCGCAAACACAAACAATTCATCTCTGCTGTTAAGCAAGGATTAGCCCAACTGGAGATCAAAGCACCACTCTACTTACTAAAAGCTGATGGAGGAACTATGCCGCTTACTAAAGCAAAAAATAAACCAGTCCAGAGTATTAATTCCGGTCCCGCTGCTAGCATTATAGGAAGCTTAGCTTTGACACAACCTACTACCAAGACTTTAGCTTTAGATATCGGAGGAACCACTACTGATATTTCCTTATTTACTACTGGCGAACCATTATTTAAACCAGCCGGGATTGAAATAGATAACTATCCTACCACAATCCGAGGCTTATATAATCAGTCACTTCCTTATGGTGGAGATAGTCTAGTGCAAGTAAAAAAGGGAGAATTAAAAGTTGGCCCGCAAAGAAAAGGACCAGCAGCTGCTCTAGGCGGAAAAGACCCTACTCCTACTGATGCTCTAATCATCTTAAAAGAAATCACAATTGGAGACCACAAGAAAGCTAGACAGGCTCTCCAACCACTAGCAGATAAACTCAATCTAACTGTCCAACAGACAGCAACTAAAATAATCACTAATTTTTGTAGTCAACTACATACTAAAGTTAATCAGCTACTGACTGAATTAAAACAGCAACCAGTCTATACTATTAATCAACTATTAACTGACCAACAATTAAATCCTACCCACTTAGTGGTAGTCGGCGGACCTGCCCAAGCTTTAGCGCCTCAATTAGCAGAAGAGTTTAGGTTACCATACCAAGTGCCTGCTCAAGCAAAGATAGCTAATGCTATTGGAGCTGCCCAAGCTAGAGTCACTGCTAAAGCGACTCTCTACGCTGATACAGCTAAAGGTTACTATACTATTCCTGAATTAGGTATTAGAGAAGAAATTAAGGCGGAGTTTGATCTAGCTACTGCAAGTCAATTACTAGCTAAGGAACTAAATAACTCCTTAGCTCAAAAAGAAAAAATAGAAATCACTAACCAACAATCCTTTAATATAGTCCGTCAATTTAGAACAGTAGGCCAGATTATTGAAGTAACAGCTCAGATCAAACCAGGAATAACAAATTAATTAAAAGTAAAAATGAGGTGATAGAATGAATTTAACTGCCCAAAATTCTGTAGGATTAATCTTTTTTCCAGCTTTTGACTGGTCGATTTCTCCTACTCATCCAGAGCGAGAAGAAAGATTACTCTATACTAAAGACTTGCTTAGCGAAGAAGGAATTTTCGATATTACTGGAATTGAAGAGTATAATCCTCAACTAGCTACTATATCTGACATAGAAAGAACCCAGATTTGTATTCCCAAGACTGAAGAAATAGTAACTAAGCCCCATCTTATCTCCGTTGGGGGGGCTATTAAAGCTGGAGAATTAGTGATGGAAGAAAAAGTAGATAAAGCATTTGCCATCATTAGACCACCAGGCCATCATGCCTTTACAATCAGCCATGGTACTCGAGGTTTTTGCACTATCAATAATGAAGCAATTATGGTGGACTATTTAAGACAAAACTATGATCCTGAATTAAAGATAGCTATCATTGATACAGATGCTCATCATGCAGATGGAACCCAGAATATCTTCTATAATGATCCTAACGTATTACATATTGATCTGCATCAAGATGGAAGAACTTTATTTCCGGGAACTGGTTTTACAGATGAATTAGGTTGGCCGGGAGGTTATGGCTATACTATTAATCTGCCACTACCTACTGGAACGACTGATCAAGGACTCCATTATGCTCTAGATAATTTAGTTTTGCCTATCTTAGATGACTTTAATCCCGACTTAATTATTAACTCTGCTGGTCAAGACAATCACTATAGCGACCCCTTAACCAATATGAAGATTACCGCTCAAGGCTACGCTCGTTTAAATGACAAGCTTGATCCTGACTTAGCTATTTTACAGGGGGGCTATGATATTGAAGGAGCTTTACCTTACACTAACTTAGGGATCATTTTAGCTATGGCAGGAATAGATTATAGTGAAATTCAAGAACCAGATTATAATCCCCAAATTAAAGACCAACCAGCCAATATTACAGAAGAAATAAAAAGGAAAGTTAATTATCTAAGGGAAAAATGGGAGGCAAAAGAGGAAGTAGATAAAGCAAAGAAATTTGGAACAGACTATTACACTACTAGTCAGCAGATAATCTATGATACTGATCAGATTAGAGAAGAACAAGAGGTGAAAATCAAAGTCTGTTCTTCCTGTTCAGGAATGATTGCTATTACTTCTCAAGCCAACCCTACCAGCTATAAAGCTAGTCAAATAATCATCTTACCTTATGACTGTTGTAGTGAGTGTAGAAATAAAGGATACCAACGGTATGAAACAGCAACAGATAGTCCTAAGTATCAGTTTAGCTATCTGCTTGATAAACAGCAGAATAAATTAATCAGTGAATATTAAAAAGAGTGAGTGGGCGTAAGTTTCCCCACTCATTCCTCCCACTCACACCAGATACCATCTATTCACTATATTCTACTGTAACTAAATCACAAAATTCACCTCTAACTACCAAGAAAACTCTGTCTGAAAATTACCTACTTTTTAATAATTCAACCTCTAATTTAAAATATTCATAACACAAAAACTATTACAATAAAACTCAATAAAGAAATAAGAATTCCTAATGAAATTGTGTTATCAACATAAATTTGATTTTTTTCATCACCGTCTTTTACCAATAAAGACATGGAAAATGGGGGTGGTAAAATAAACATTACTAATAAAGCAATACCAAAAATATTATCTAAATTTAATAACTTCTGAAATATTAACTGATTAATTACTAAAGCTAAAAAAACAAAAATTATTAATCTTAATCCTATAGTTTTTAGTGGTAAGCAAAATTCATTAAATTTAAATCTAATTTGATAACCTATTGTAATTAAGATTAAGGGAAGAGTAACTTGACTAATTAAATCAACTGTATTTAATATTCCTACTAAAAAATTATTATTAAATGTTTTATATCCAGCTAAGTTTAGAAAAAGCCCTAATAAAATCGAAATAATAATTGGTGATTCTAAAAAAGATAACACTCTATCTTTTAAACTATCAGGGCTTCCATCTAAGCTTAATAAAATTGGAAATAATATAAACCAAACATAAAATTCTTGTCCTAATTGAACAATTCCAAAAACATCAACATTTTGGGGCCCATAAGCGACACTAAACAAAGGTATCCCCATTACTCCTGCTGCAAAACCTGTAAACAATAATGCAAAATAGGGACTTTCAACTTTTAAAAATTGTTTGAATAACTTACCAATCTGTAACATCAATAAATTAGCTAAAAAAACAATTAATAATATAAAAATGTATTTAAACTTAAGATTTATTTCTAAGAAAGACCGGAACAATAATGCTGGTAAAGAAATATTTAATACAAACTTTTTAAATCCATTTATTGTATATTCTGAAATTAATCTTCTTTTTTTAAATATATATCCTAAAATTATTAAACATAATATAGGAATAATATTAGGAAATACACTAAAAATGTTCTCCATATTTCAGCCCACCTTTTTAGCAGAATATTTAACTTGTCCTTCTAATTATTAATTCAGGATCTAATAAAATTCTTCGACTAATATTCTTTTCTTCTTTGTCTTTTATTTGCTCAACTAAATTTTCTAAAGCTATTTGGCCCATATTATATTTAGGTTGAGCAACAGTAGTTAATTGAATCTCTGGTAAAGAAGCAAAGGATATATCATCAAATCCAATTATTGCTATATCTTCTGGAACAGATAAACCCTCTTCTCTTATAGCCTGAATCGCTCCTAAAGCTAATAAGTCATTATAATTAAAGACTGCTGTTGGACATAGATCAAGGTCTAATAACTCTTTCATTAAATAATATCCACTTTTTCTTTTATAAGATCCTTCTTGATCTTTTATATATTTTTGCTCAATTTCAATATTATTAGCTCTTAAGGCTTTTTTATAGCCTTTTAATCGTTCTTGGTTGTCAAATCTATCTTCTTCAGCACCAATAAACCCAATATTTTCATGCCCTCTTTCTATTAAATGTTCTACCGCTCTTTGAGCCCCAGATATATTATCAACAATAACTGAGGTGAAATCAAGATGTCTAATAAAAGAACTGATAAAAATAGTTTTTACTCCTGAATTTAATAATTTCTCTAAATGATCTAATTCTTCTGAACTAGGAACCATAATTAATCCATCTATCTGCTTTTGTAACAATGCATCTATATAATGTTTTTCTCTCTCTTTGTTCCAGTTAGTATTACATAAAAACACATTATATCCAGCTTCAATAGCTGCTTCTTCAACTCCTCGTGCTACCTCAGGGAAAAATGGATTAGTTATATCAGGTATTAATAAACCAATCGTTTTAGTTTCTTGATTCACTAATCCTCGTGCAATATCATTCGGCTGATACCCAATCTCGTTAGCTACTTTTAATATTCTTTTTTTAGTATCTTCATTAACATCTGGATGGTCATTTAAAGCTCTAGAAACAGTAGCATAAGATACACCAGCTTCTCTAGCCACATCTTTAATCGTTAATCCCATTATTTTCACCTCATTTATATCTTTTGTAAACGTTTAACACAATTATAACAACATTTTTAATCAAAATCAATTATAGAGATTAATTAAAAAAGTAGTAAGTTGCTTAAGCAACTTACTACTTTTTCATAATTAGCTATCTTAATTAAAGATATCTTTCAATAACTATTTTCTTTTCTGTATATAAATCAATTACATCTCTGCTAAACAAATGATTAATTTTAGTTTGCTAATACCAATGGTGAAAATATTACATAAAGTGAAAGCATAAATAAGAACAACCCAAGGGCAACTGGTTTAGCATATTTCCAAGGAGTTATATCCACATCTTCTGTATATTCCTGTACATAATCTACATCTCTTGGCTTATGCTTACCAATAATTGCCATAATAATTACTTCTAATGGGAATAATACTCCTAATACATTTAAGAAATTAAAGTCAAAACCTCCAAACATATAAATAGAGTATATCACAACATGAATACCCATCGCTGTTTTAGCTGCAAAAGCCGGTACCTTTTTAGAAAACATTCCTACTACAATTATAGCTAAAATAGGTACATTATAGAAACCAAATGTAGACTGTAAATAACCATATAATCCAGATGGAGCAAAATAAATGAACGGAGCAATAATCATTGAAACAACTGCTAAAATCATTCCAAACTTCTTTCCTGACTCTACTATTTCTTGATCAGAAGCATCTGGAGCAAATATTGGCTTATAAATATTTAGTGAGAATAATGTTACGGCACTATTTAAAGCACTATTAAATGAACTTAAAATAGCTCCAAATAATACTGCAGCAAAAAATCCTGTTATCGGAGTAGGTAATACATCTCTAACCAAAGTAGGATATGCCATATCCGCCTTTGCTAATGAGTCTCCATACATATGAAAAGCAATAATCCCTGGAACTATTAAGAAAAGAGGAGTTATACACTTTAACAATCCAGCAAATAAAACACCTTTTTGACCTTCTTTTAAGCTTTTAGCACCTAATGTTCTTTGAATAATTGACTGATTTGTACCCCAATAAAACAAGTTATTAAACAACATCCCTGTAAATAATGCTGTCCAAGGAACTGGAGAATCTAATCCTCCAATTGAATTTAACTTATGAGTATGATGTGATAATACTTGATCCACTCCAGCACTAATACTTCCATCACCTAATGCCATAAATCCGAATATTGGAACTAACATTCCTCCAATTATTAATCCAACTCCATTTAATGTATCTGAAACTGCTACTGCTTTTAATCCACCAAATACAGCATAAATTGAACCAATAATTCCTATTCCCCAAACCGTTATCCATAACGCTTTAAAAGGACTTAAGTCAAGAAGTTCTGGAACACCAAAAATTTCATTTAAAGCTAAACCTCCGGAATATAATACCGTAGGAAGATAAGTTACCACATAACCAGTCAAAAACATTAAAGCAGTTATTTTTCTTGTAGTATCATCATAACGATCTTCTAAAAACTCCGGTATTGTTGCAATTCCACCTTTTAAATATCTAGGTAAAAAAACTAAAGCCATGATAATTAAAGCTACTGCTGATCCTACTTCCCAGGACATTACTACCATCGAGAAATTAAAGCCTTGTCCATTTAAACCTACCATCTGTTCAGTAGACAGATTAGTAAGCATTAGTGAACCAGCAATCATTATCCCAGTTAAACTTCGACCTCCTAAATAATACCCCTCTTCACTATCTAACTCTTCCTTCCTAGTCATTCGCCAAGTCAAATAAGCAACTAAACCTGTAAATCCTAAAAATGAACCTGGAATAACAAACCCCATACTATTTCCTCCCTTTTAAAATAATTACTGTTTCTATTGCTTATTTACTTATAAATATTAGTAGTTAATTTAATAATCTAACTAGGAAATTATATTAATTATTACCTTATACCTTATATCTTATATCTTATATCCAATTTAAAAATAATCCTAAAAAAATGATTTAAAATTATGAAAATTAAAAATTATCATACTATTATACATTCAGAAATAAGAAAATTGTTATTCTCTAATGAAAGATATTAGTTAATCTTTCATTAGAGAATAATAAACTAATTTTTATCTATTTTCTTTTAATTCCTCTATTTTAACTGGTCTTTCTTCTTCTAAAGACTTCTGAGCCGCTAAACCTATTAGTATAGGCTTTAATCCATCAGTTCCATTAACAGGAACTTCTTTATCATTATCTACTGCTTCAACAAATTGCCTAATCTCCTCAGCAAAAGACTCCATATATCTTTCTAAGAAGAAGTATAAAGGCTTTTCTTTAGCAACCCCATCTTTAGTACTAATTACAGCTGTTGACTCTGTATCATTAGTTACCTTAACTGAACCTTTAGAACCAAATACTTCTGCTCTCTGGTCATAACCATAGGCAGCTTCTCTACTATTATCAATAACAGCAATAGCTCCATTTTTTAATCTTAATGTAATTACTGCTGTATCAACATCTCCTGCTTCTCCAATAGCGGGATCAACTAATACTTCACCTGCTGCATATACTTCCTCTACTTCACTACCTGATAAGTAACGAACCATATCAAAATCATGAATAGTCATATCTAAAAAGATACCACCTGATACCTTTACATAATCTATTGGAGGAGCTTCAGGGTCTCTCGAAGTTATCTTTATAATATGTGGATCTCCTACTTTCCCTTCTTCTACAGCTTCCTTAACTGCTTTAAAATTATGATCAAATCTACGATTAAAACCAACTTGGAGTTTGACTCCTTCTTCTTCAATTACATCTAATACATCATGAATTTTATCTAAGCTATGGTCTATAGGTTTTTCACAAAAGATATCTTTACCAGCTTTAGCTGCTTCAATAGAAATTTGTGAATGAGTATCTGTTGAAGAACAAACTAATACTGCCTCAATTTCAGAATCATTTAAGATCTCTTTATAGTTTTTGTAAACGTTTTCGATGCCTAAAGAATTAGCCCATTCCTCAGTTTCATTATCCATATACGGATCTGCAATTGCCTTTAACTTAGCATCAGACACATACTTAGTTATACTCTTAGCATGCACCTTCCCAATTCTTCCTGCTCCAATAATACCTAATTTAATCATTATCTCACCTCTTTTAGTTTTATAAATTAGTTTTTTGTTTAATAAACTTTCTAGCCTGAACTGCATACTCAAATGGATTAGCCTCAGCTGGATCTTGTTCAGCTTCTACTACCATCCATCCTTCATAATCTGCTTCTTTTAAGGTTTTAAAGAGTGGATCAAAATCAATTACTCCATCCCCTGGGATTGTAAATGTTCCTTTCTTTACTCCTTCTAAAAAGCTTAATTTATTTTCTCTTACTTCTTCTAAGACCTTTTCTCTAACATCTTTTAGATGTACATGAACAATCTGATCTACATATTTAGTTAATAACTCTTCTACTGCCTCTTGAGTTCCTTCTGAATAATAAATGTGACCTGAATCAAATAATAAATATACATTATCGTTTGTTAGTTCCATAAATTTATCTACTTCATCAGGAGTTTGAATTCCAGTCCCCATATGATGGTGTAAACAAACCTTCATATCTTTCTCTGCTGCTAATTCAGCTAATTTATTATATCCTGCTGCTACTTTTTCCCATTCTTCTTCTGTGAACTCTGGTTTTTCTTCAAAAATAGGCTTATCTAAACCTTGAATACTATAACTTTGTTCTGAACAACCAATTACTTCAGCACCCATTTCATATAAAAAGTCTCTATGCTCAATAAAGTTCTCAATAGTTTCTTCCTGTGGCTTAGTTGCAAAAAACGTACTAAACCAAGCATTACAAATTTGAATTCCTCTAATATCTAACTTTGATTTTAATTCTTCCGGGTCATCTGGATATTTATTCCCTACTTCACTTCCTGTAAATCCTGCTAAAGCCATTTCGCTAACACATTGTTCAAAAGTATTTTCTGCTCCTAATTCTGGCAGGTCATCATTTGTCCAAGCAATCGGAGCTATTCCTAGCTTTACTTTCTTAGGATCCATTTTCATCTCAATTCCTCCTTAATATTTTCTAGCTTTTTCAATTTCAGCTTTTAAATCTTTATGAGCCTGTTGTACACTTTCTTTGTTAGATACTTCTGGTACACCTACTCTCCACCAAGACTCATAACCATGAGTCATAGTTTTTGGTAATACTTTAATATCAATCAAAGTAGAAACCTCTGATTTTTGAGCATCTTTAACTGCTTCTCTTAATTCATCTACATTGGTAACTGTATAAGTTTTCACTCCATAACCAGCTGCACTAGCAGCAAAATCAATTGGTACTAGTTCATCATCTAACTGCCCTGTCTTTTCATTTCTAAATCTAAACTCAGTTCCAAAGCTATCCATTCCTTGAGACATTTGCAAATTATTAATACAACCAAAGCTCATATTATCAAACAAAAGCACATTTATTTTCTTATTCTCTTGAATACTTGTTATCAACTCAGAATGTAACATCATATAACTTCCATCTCCAACCATAGCATATACTTCTTGGTCTGGAGCAGCAAATTTAATCCCTAATGCTCCTGCTACTTCATATCCCATACAAGAATATCCATACTCTAAATGATAAGTATTAGGTTCTTTAGGTCTCCAAACTCGTTGCAAATCTCCAGGCAGACTTCCAGAAGCTCCCATAACAATAGCATCACTAGCTAATAATTCATCTAATTCTCCCAAAGCTCTAGTTTGAGTTAATATACTTCCTGTATCTTCATTAAATTCTTCTAATACTTCATCTAAATGACCAGCTACTTCTGGAGTAAAGTCTTCTCCAGTATATTCTAAATTAAATAACCTATCTAACTCTTGTTCCCATTCTTCCTTAACAGTTTCAATTTCATCTGTATAAACAGATTGATACCCTCTACTTTCTAAAGCTTTAGTTAAATCTTTTAAACCAGCTTTAGCATCAGCTACCAATGGCAATGCATCTAATTTATAAGCATCAAACTCACAAATATTAATTCCCATAAAATCAACATCTGGATTCTGAAATAATTGTTTAGAAGAAGTCGTAAAGTCCGTAAATCTAGTTCCTACTCCAATTACTAAATCAGCTTCCTTGGCAATCTTATTAGCTGCTAAATTACCTGTAACTCCAATCCCACCTAGATTTAACTCATGATCCCATACAATAGCACTTTTACCAGCTTGAGTTTCAGCAAATGGGATATTAAACTTCTCTGCAAATTCTTTAAGTTCATTCGCTGCTTCTGAATATTTAACTCCTCCACCACAAATAAGTAGTGGTTTCTCTTTTGTAGTAATTAATTCTACCGCTTCTTCTAAGAAAGGTTTAGTTAATGGACGTCTGTCTAAACGATGAACTCTTTTTTCAAAAAATTCTTCTGGATAATTATATGCTTCAGCTTGCACATCTTGTGGTAGACAAATTGTAACCGCTCCTGTTTTAGCTGGATCTGTTAATACTCGCATAGCATTAATAGCAGCCGTCATTAACTGTTCCGGTCTATTTACCCTATCCCAATACTTACTTACTGACCTAAAAGCATCATTAGTAGTTGTTGTAAAGTTAGTTGGGCGTTCAATTTGCTGTAAAACTGGATCTGGTTGCCTACAAGCAAAAGTATCCCCTGGTAATAATAACAACGGAATTCTATTTGCTGTAGCTGTAGCTGCTGCTGTTACCATATTAGCTGCTCCTGGGCCAACTGAAGAAGTACAAGCATAAATTCTCTGTCTGTTATTTTGCTTAGCAAAAGCAGTAGCAGCATGAGCCATTCCTTGTTCATTACGTCCTTGGCGTACTACTAAATCACCCGGATCCTGTTCTAAAGCTTGACCTAAACCTACTACATTACCATGACCAAAAATGGCAAAAATCCCTTCAACAAACTTCTTTTCTTCTCCATCAACTTCTAGATACTGATTATCTAAAAATTTAACTAATGCTTGCGCAACTGTTAATCTAATTGTTCCCACAGCTTCCCCCCCCTTAACCTAAATTATTAAATTAACTATTCAGTATATTCTATATCAACAAGTTTATTTTCTTGGAAAGAATCCGTTAAAGCATAAGCTACTTCTGTATTTTTAGTTCCATCATAAACTGTAATATTAGGTTTTCTATCCTCAATGATACAATCTACAAATTCTTGTAACTCATTTAAGTAAGCTTCACCAAATCTTTCTATAAAACCTTGCGAACATTCCTTTCTGACTCCATCTTGATCTAATATCTCAACTAAATTCTTTTGTGGAACACTGCCAATCCTTAAAATCCCATCTGTCCCTATAATTTCAGTCTCTACATTATAGCCATGTGGGGCAGTTCGCCCTGCAAACAAGAAGGCCATTGCATCATTTTCAAATTTCATTAATGCAGATACATTATCTCCATCATCATATTCAGCAAACTGAGGATAAGAATAGCAACCACCAATTGCCCACGCTTGCTTAGGTTCAGACTCTAAAAACCACCTAGCTGCATCAATATCATGAACTGCCATATCAATAAATTCTCCCCCACTATGTTCTAGAAATTCTAATACTCCATCAATAGAGTGTTCAGGGTCCTGGCTATAACCTCTATACAAATATGGCTTACCGATTTTTCCTTCCTTAATCTTCTGTTTAGCATACACATAAGAAGGATCATATCTTCTCATAAACGCTAACATAAAGACTAAATCCGGATGATCTTCAACTGCTTTTTCAGCAACTTTACATTCTTCTACAGTAGTACCTAATGGCTTCTCAGAAAATACATGTAATCCAACATCAAAAGCTTTAGAAAGCTGTTCACAGTGTAAAGAAGAAGGAGAAGCAAGAACTACTCCCTCTAACTCTTCATTTTGAATCATTTCATCATAATCAGTATATATATATGGCACATCCCATTTCTCCTGTAATTCATTTAATTCATCTTCTTCTAAGGCACATAATGCTGTTAACTCTGCTTGTGGTACTTTAAAAGCAATATTTTTTGCATGCTGTAATCCTAATCTTCCTAAACCTACCATGCCAAGTTTGATTTTTTTCATAATCTAGCACCACCTCTAGTTTATATTCTAACACATTTAATATAAATATATTTTATCCTTTAATCTTCAGACCAAATTTTAGCATCTTGATCATATAACCACTCATGATCTGGATCATCAACTCTATCCGTCCAAGGATTAGCCTCTAAGTGTCTAATCATCCAACAAATATACATAGCATATCCAGGAGCAGATGTTTGAGGATGAATTAAACCACCAGGAATTGTTACTACATCATTATGTTCAACCTTTAGTACATCATCTCCAACAACTGAACAACCAAAACCTTGTGATTTATTGAATCGATAGTAATAAGCTTCTGGTTGTGCATGACTATGTGGTGGATAACTTGACCATTTACCTGGGTGAGTTATAGACTCTCCCATTACCATATTAGAATAGGGAGCATTATCGTAATCAAATACTGTTCTTACAGTTCTAGTAGCTGTATCATTCATTAGACCTTCACCAAATACATCTACTGTACAATCTTCTGGAGTATAAAAAACCGAATCAAATTCTTGGTCATTTCTAGTTTTTTGCACTAAAACTTCAGATTCAGCTTGAGCTGTAATTTTAACTTCAGTATCTTTAGAAACATGTAACACCCAAGGTTTTTCATCGAAACAAGAACTTCTAACAGCTTTTTCCTTATTTCCATCCCACTCAAAAGTAACTGCTCCATTAATGAGTAAATAAGCACTTTCTTTCTCCTGTTCTACAGTTGTCTCTTCCTGACCTGCTGCAAATTTTAAAATCCCAATATCCATTAACATAGTACTATATTGACCATCTAATTCAGTAATACTATTGTACCCCAATTCAAACTCTTCATCTTGCTTAATTAACATCATACCCCTCCTTTAAGAAATTAAGATGTCTAATTTTTCTTTTGTAACTTCAGTTACTGCTTGCATTGGCTTTTTAAATAATTTAATTCGATCAAACTCTTCCGGATTCTCTTCTATTTCTTCTTTTAAAGTTTTACCAAAAGCCATTCGTAAAGCAGTACCAATATTTACTTTTCCTACTTGAGTAGTAGCAAGCTTACTTAAATCTTGATCAGTTACCCCCGATGATCCATGAATCACTAATGGAATATCAACCATTTTTTCTATTTTTTCTAATCTATCATATTGGATTTTAGCCCCTTGTTTTTTCATTCGGTGTAAAGTTCCTACTGCTACTGCTAACGCATCAACATTGGTTTTTTCTGCAAATAACTGGGCCTCTTCTGGATCAGTATAAATTTCCTTAGCTTCAATTGAAGAATCATTATATCCTACAGATCCAATTTCTGCCTCTACTGCTACTCCAACAGAATGAGCTAACTTTACAACTTCTTGAGTTTTAGCTATATTTTCTTCTAAAGGTAACTGAGAACCATCATACATTACTGAAGTAAATCCACTTTTAATAGCTCTTACAACTAAAGAATAATCTTTAGCATGATCTAATTTAACACATACTGGTACTTTAGCTTCCTTAGCTAAATTACATAAGATATCTGCCAAAACTTCTACTGGCATATGCTCAACAGCATCTTTATTAGCCATTAAGATTACTGGAGCATCCATTTCTTCAGCAGCTTTAATTACTGCAGTAGCATCTTCATAACCATACACATTAAACCCAGCAATAGCATAATCATTGTTAGCTGCCTGATTAACCATCTCTACTAAATTTACTAACATAGCTTACCTCCTTATACTCTAGCTACTCTTTCTCCATATTCTTCCTTTTTCTCCTTAATAAACTTTTTAATTTCTTCAACTGTTGGCATAGCCTCTGAACAACTATGAGCTGAAACTAACATAGATGCTGACGCACTACCAAATTCTAAAGCATCAATCACATCCCAATCTTCTAATAATCCATAGATAAAGGCTGATGCATAAGCATCTCCTCCACCAAATGATTTCAATAATTCTACTGGGAATATCTTAATATCAAAGCTTTGACCATCTTTGGTATAAGCAGTTGATCCATCTGCACCATGCTTAATAACTACTAATTTACTGTTATGTTCAAACCATCTATTAGCCACTTCTTCATCAGTTCTATCTTCTGTCCCTGTTAATTTTTCCATATAATCAAATTCTTCTCGGGAACCAATAATTATATCACTTTTCTCAGCTGCTATTGTATAATAGATTCCTGTTTCAGTTTCATCCACCCAAGAATAAGGTCGATAATCAATATCAAAGATAACCTTAACATTATTCTTTCTAGCATACTCAATTGCTAATAAAGCAGCTTTACGAGATGGATTCTTAGATAAAGCAGTTCCAGAAATCAATAAAATCTTTGCTTGTTTAATATATTCCTCATCAATATCATCTGTACAAAGTTGTAAGTCAACTGCTTTATTGCGATACATTAAGATACTACTTTCCGTTGGACTTTTAATCTCTGTAAAAGCTAGCCCCGTCTTAGCTCCTGATTTATCAACAGGAACATTAGAAATATCTATTCCTTCATTTTCAAAGTAATTTGTTATATATCTACCAAATTGATCATTAGCTACCCTACCTAAAAAACCTACCTTTTTACCTAACCTTGCCATTCCAATAGAAATATTGGCAGGTGATCCCCCAACATATTTTGTAAAGGTTTCCGTCTCTTCTAAAGGACGATGAATTTCATTAGCATTTAAATCTACACCTGCTCTACCTAAAGCTATTAAATCTAATGGTTTAGTTTCATCAAACTGTAAATTATTCATAGGTTATCCCCCTCTTATAAGATCAAAATTAAATTTTTCTATATTAATCAAAAAACCCCTCACTAATATACCAAGAGAAATAATTAATTCTCTTGATAAATATAGTAAGGGGTTATAGACTAATAAGGTTATTTCCCTAATAAAATACAATTTTATTAAACGTTTACAAAAATTCTAAAAAATAAACTTTTGCTTGTAAATTATTCACTTATTATCTCTAATTATATTATATGAAATTATTCTATAAATGTCAATAATTTAAAAGAATTATCTCCAATTATTATTAAATAATAATTACTTTCTATAAAAGTTCTTTATATAATTCAATTATCTCTTGTTTAGAAAATTCATATATTGCATTATCTGGACTTCCACTTTCAAGAGCATCTTTAGCCATTTTATCAACATTAGCTAAAAACTCATCCTCATTTATACCTAAGTCTACTGCTTTAGAAGGAATTTCAATATCACTACATAATTCACTAACTTCCTTTACTCCTTCTTTAGCTGCTTCTAAATCAGAAAGTCCTGATCTATCAACACCCATAGCTTCTGCTACATCTGCAAATCTAGCAGTTGCCCCTTTAAGTGCTTTATTCATACACACAGGTAATAAAATAGCATTTGAAACACCATGAGCAATATGAAATAAAGCACCTATTGGTCTAGACATTCCATGCACTACAGTTACAGAAGAATTATTAAAAGACATCCCTGCTTCCATAGCTGCTAACATCATTTTTTCTCGAGCTTCCATATCAGATCCATCTTTCCAAGCTCGTCGTAAGTATTTAGATATTTTTCTAATAGCAGATAACGCTAAAGTATCTGCTAAAGGTTGGTGATCAACAGAAGTATAAGCTTCAATAGCATGAGTTAAAGCATCTATCCCTGTTGCAGCTGTAACTTTAGGTGGTACTGATTTCGTAAATTTAGCGTCTACAATCGCTACATCAGGAACTATCTCTTTACTCCCTATTAACATTTTTACATCGTTTTTGGTATCTGCTATTATTGTAAATTGAGTAACTTCAGAACCAGTTCCAGCTGTAGTCGGTACTGCTATCACAGGAGGAGATGGTTGCTTTATTTTTCCTAATCCCATGTAATCAGTTATATGACCAGGATTAGTAATCATAGCTCCAATTCCTTTAGCAGCATCAATAGGACTTCCACCACCAACAGCAATTACAAAATCACACTTTTGATTTTGATAGATTTCTACTCCTTCTTCTATATGCCAATCTTTAGGTTCTGAATTAACCTTACTATAAATTGAATAATCTATTCCTTGGTTTTCTAAGATAGTAGTAATTTTTTCTATATGACCTATATCTTTCATAACTTTATCAGTAACCACTAATGCCTTATTTCCAATAGTAGATAACTTATTTCTAGATTCTTCTAAAACACCTTCACCATAAAAAATATTTGGTGGTGTTAAAAATTCATACATTTTTATCTTCCTCCCTAACTTAAGTTTACATTAAACGTTTACAAAAATTGAAAAACAAAACTATCATTTTATAGAAGATTATATCCTTATCTATGAAATTAAATTATAAAATAATACATTATAAACTTAATATTTTTAAATTTGTACTTAATTAAATATTAAACGTTTACAAAGGGTAATAACTTTTAATTGCAAATTTACTTAACAACATCTTCAATAAAAATTATAACTAACTATGATATAAATGTCAATAGTTCTATAAATTTATTTTAATATGATATTATTAAGTTTACGAAAATTTAATTAATAAAGCAGGGGAAACTTTGCTCTATAACAACTATCCACTATATTATATTGTAACTAAATCACAAAAATTAATTTTTAGTTCCTAAACTAAATTATTTAATTTTATAGGTTGTTGAATAACTAAATTTTCCAAATGAATATGAAAAAGTTACCCATTTCTAGTAACATGTTAAGTAATCACACAAAACAATAACCAGAAAGGACGACTTAACATGATTATACCAGCTAATGTACTAAAAGAAAACCATTTTTATAAAATAGGAATACCTTTTTTACCAACTTCATGAATATAATCTATTAGATTCTTTGTTATATGTTTTTTAGCTAAAGAAATAAAATAGCTTAAGCTTTCTTCTTTCGGTATTAAAATTATTTAGAATTTCTAAATAATTATAGGCTAAATAAACAATTTCCCAACGTGTAGAATGGTATTCTATAATAGTTAAGTTATCTAACTCTAAATCAGTAGTTAAAATACATTTTGGAGTTTCATCGGTAGAAAAGGTAATTTCCCAACATAATAAGACTTTTGCACAATTAATGTTGCCAATTGATCCTTGATACTCGTAAACATAATAGAAGTCGTCATCAGTAATGATAAAATCTAAATCATCTTCCGAAAGAGAAGAATAAAAATTACCTGGTAAGTTATAGTAGTCTTCTTGGTTAGCCAGTCGGTCTTTAGCGGAGGGAGCTTAATAACAGGTAATAAAAGGGGCTGTAAAATCTAAAGCCCCTGATTCAATAGTAAACTGATGCATTAATTCAGCAAACATAGTCTTACCTACTCCAGTAGCCCCTAATAATAAAGTATGCACCCATTCAGAGGATATAAAATAGCTGCTTTAGCTCATTCGATAAGCGTCTTAAGACTACCTTGCTTGCCAATTATCTTGTCTAGCTAACTAATTTAAATAGCCACTAACATTAGAGCGATGTAAGTCAAGTTCCTGGGCCAACTCTCCTGCGGAAAAACCTAGCTTATCTACTTTAATCATATCTCTTCCGTTGGCGTGAAGAAGGAATCTTTAGCTCTTGGCGGTACTTAGCTACAGTTCTTCGGGAAATATCTATTCCTGCTGTCTCTAATTCTTCACTTAGTTGTCTATCACTTAGTGGTTGGTGCTTATCCTCATTAGCTACTACTTCCTTCAGGTGTTCCTTAATACTAACTACTGATACTTTTCCCTGACTAGTATCAATCCCAGCAGTAAATAAGAACTTAAACGGAAATAACCCCTGCGGTGTCTGGATATATTTATTACTAGTAGCTCGACTAACTGTTGACTCGTGCATCTCAATCCGCTCAGCAATTTGAGCCATTGTCATCGGCTGAAGATGCTTGACTCCTTTAGCTAAAAACTCCTGCTGTAAAGATATAATCTCCTCTACTATATTATAAACAGTCTGTCTGCGCTGTTCAATACTTTTAATTAACCATAAGGCAGAATCTAACTTATCTGCTAGATAATCTTGGCTTTGTTTGTCGGCTCCTTGTTTTAATAACTTACGATAGTAGCTATTAATATGCAGAGTAGGAAAGCTAGTCTGATTCAAGAAGATCAGATAATCATCTGTTGTTTCTTTAATCACCACATCTGGTTCGAGATAATTATTGCCTTCTTGTTGCTTAAACTTCTCGGCGGGCAAAGGAGTCAAAGACTTAATTAAATCCACTAGTTGCTGGACTGAACTAGCTTCTATCTTCAGTCCTCGAGCAATCTTGCTAATCTGATTCTTATCTAATTCCTCTTGGTAATCAATAATAATCTGCCGGGCCAACTTAATCTGTTCTTGATTAGTAGGATCCTCTAATCTATCTAACTGTAATAGTAATGATTCTTGGACATCTGAGGCAGCAATCCCAGCTGGATCAAGTTGTTGTACTTTAACTACAACTTCCTGGACTTGCTCCTGACTTACATTTAACCTGTTAGCAACTTCAATCAACTCAGTAAAAAAGCCAGCCTGATCTAAACTACCTATAATTTCTTCGCCAATCTCTTTTTCTTGCTTATTAGCCACTACCAAATGTAACTGCTTTTCTAAATATTCCTCTAAAGTCAACTCTGCAGCTACAAAATTTTCATAATCAACCTTTTCTTCATTATTAGCTACATAACTATCTCCTGGTGCCTTGTATTCTTCTTCTAACTCCAATAAAGGATTATCCAACATCTCCTCGGCTAGATGATCCTTGAGTTCTAATGAAGATAACTGTAATAAATTTATAGCCTGTCTTAATTTAGGGGTCATAGTCAGCTCTTGCTTTTGTTGTTGTTTCTGGCGTAAACCAGTCCGATAATCTAACTTCATAACTACCCCACCTTTTTTAGTCCTTTTATCTTTAGTTTATAACATTTTGGTGAATAATTAAATTATAATTTTGATTACTGAAAGATTATTGATATATCGTGGCACTTTCGTGCCACAGCTATCAGCTATCTGCTATGTGCCGTGTGCTAATTCAAATTCAAAACCACAGATCCAGTTCAATTCCTTAAAACATAGTAATCTTAAAGGGTTAGATTTTGAATTTGAAGGTTTTGAATTGGCTGACAGCACACGACTGACGACTGTGTCACCTTTGGTGACACAATATACCAATACAAAAAGACCAACTACTCAAAAAGAGTAATTGGCCTTTAAATTATTATTTAGAAAAATTATTGCTTAATCTCGCTTATAACTGTTGACTTAAAAATTCTTCAATCTCTTCAGCAGTAGAATAAGTTAAAGCCTCTTCAGCAATTTCTTCTGCTTGATCTAAAGTTAAGTTCCGGATGGTATTCTTTACTTCTGGAATAGTTACAGCACTCATACTAAATTCGTCCAATCCAATTCCTAACAGATAAGCAGCTAATCGTTTATCGCCTGCCATTTCTCCACACATACCTGCCCAGTTACCTTCCTTGTGAGCAGCTTCTACAACTCGCTTAATCAAGCGTAATAAAGCAGGGTGGAAGGGCTGATAGAGATGAGAAATATTTTCATTCATTCTATCAGTAGCAGTTGTGTACTGGATTAAGTCATTAGTTCCAATACTAAAGAAGTCTGTCTCCTTAGCTAAAATATCAGCTGTCATTGCTGCAGCTGGTACCTCAATCATCATTCCTACTTCTAAGTCCTCAGCAAAGTCAACTCCTTCTTCTCTTAACTCGGACTTGACTTCCTCTAAAATTTCATTAGCTGCTCGTAGTTGTTCAACAGCAGAAATCATAGGATACATGATTTTAATTTCACCATAGGCACTAGCTCGTAAGATAGCCCGCAATTGGGTCTTAAAGATATCTGTCTTATCTAAACAGATTCTAATAGCTCGATAACCTAAGAACGGATTCATTTCCTCTGGTAAATCTAAGTAAGGTAGCTCTTTGTCGCCACCAATATCTAAAGTTCTAATTACTATTGGCCCATCTATCTGTTCTGCTACCTCTTTATAAGCCTTAAACTGTTCTTCTTCTGTTGGTAGAGAATCACGATCCATATATAGGAATTCACTACGATAAAGGCCAATTCCCTCAGCACCTTTATCAAGAACACCTGCTACATCATTAGGAGTACCAATATTAGCTGCTAATTCTACCTGATGGCCATCTTTAGTCTCTGCTGGCTCCTCCTTTAATTGGGCCAACTTCTTCTTGCGCTCTGCATATTCTTCTGCTTTTTGCTCATATTCTGCTACTTCTTCTGCTGTAGGTTCTAAAATTACTGTACCTTCTATTCCATCAACAATAATCTCCATTTCATCTTCTGCCTTGTCTAAAATATCATTCGCTCCTACTACAGCTGGTAGTTCTAAGGATCGAGCCATAATAGCAGTATGAGAAGTTCTTCCTCCTACCTGAGTAGCAAAACCTAACACTTGATCAGTATCAACTTGAGCTGTATCAGATGGAGTTAAATCTTCAGCAACTAGAACAACTTCTTTATCCAGCTGGGCTAAAGATGCTTGTTCTACTCCTAATAAATTTCTTAAAATTCGGGTTCCTACATCCCTAACATCACTAGCTCGTTCTCTCATATATTCATCTTCCATATTAGCAAACATAGTAGCAAACTGTTCTACTGTTTCTTCTAAAGCAGCTTCAGCATTAATTTCTTCTGTCTCAATTTTATTGTCAACAGCAGAAATTAATTCTGGATCTTCTACCACCATTAAGTGGGCTTGGAAGATCTCTGCTTTATCTGATCCCATATCCTCTTTTACTTGTTCTTTAATAGCTCGTAATTGTTCTTTAGATTCTTCAATAGCCACAGCAAATCTCTCTTGTTCTGCCTCAACATCTGTAATACTCTTCTCTTCGTAGGATAGATCTTCTTCTTCTAACACCATTACTTCACTAATTACAATCCCGGGCGAAGCAGCTACTCCTGTCAATTCCTGGCTCATTTAATACTACCTCCTCCAAAATAAATTATTAGCTTTATTCACCAAATCCATCTGCAATTAAGTCTACAATTGCTGTAACAGCTACTTGAGCATCGTCTCCTTCAGCCTTAATAATTAGCTCTGTACTCTGGTTGATTCCTAGGCTCATAATCCCCATAATACTTTTAGCATTGACTTCCTGATCATCTTTAACAATCTTAATATCAGCATCAAATCCCTCTGCTTCTTTAACAATCATAGATGCTGGTCTAGCATGAATTCCCGTCTCATTTTCTACTGTTACCTGTTCTTCTACCATTTATATTCCCCCCATAACTTAATTTATTATTGGCTCAGTTATATTTAATGCAAATTAAATGCCATAGTTTATTATATAACTTAATTAACCTATAACAAGAACTTTAACTTAATTACAAACTGTAATTAGTAGCTAATTAATTATAACCATCATAAATTATCATTATCAACTATATAGGGAATTATTTAATTTATTAACTTAACAAACTACCAATAATCATAAACTTGCTTGATATTTTTTACCAAGCCTCTTGTTCTTTTTTACCAACTAATCTACTAGGCCATACTTGCGGGCTTTATTAGCTACTGTTTTATGGGTCACCCCTAATACTTTCCCAGCAGCATTGAAACTACCGTATTTATCTAAAGCTAACTTAATAATCTCCTGTTCATACTCTTCTAAAGAAGCTACTTCTTCCTCAGCAGTTAAATTAACTAATGATTGATTACTACTATATTTATCTGTAATATAATTAGGTAGATTAGCTAAAGATATCCGTTGATTATCAATAAAATTAATAGCTCTTTCAATTATATTCTGTAACTCTCGCACATTACCAGGCCAGGAATAATCAGCTAATACCTCTAAAGCCTCTTGAGAAATACTGTCAACTGGCTTGTCCAATTTAGTAGCTAACTGATCCACAAAGTAATTAACTAGCAAAGGAATATCCTCTTTGCGCTCTCTTAGAGGAGGTAAAATAATTGGAATCACATTCAATCTATAGTATAAGTCTTCTCTGAAAGATCCTTCGCTAATCATCTCCTCTAAATCGCGGTTAGTAGCAGTGATGACTCTAATATCAACTTCGATCCTTTCTGTGCCACCTACTCTAACAAAAGACCTTTGCTGGAGTACTCTTAATAGTTTAACCTGTAATTCTATTGGCAATTCACCGATTTCATCTAAAAAGATAGTTCCACTATCAGCCAACTCAAATTTACCGATCTTTCTCTGCTGTGCTCCAGTAAAAGCACCCTGTTCGTAGCCAAATAATTCACTCTCAATTAAATTAGCTGGAATAGCAGCACAATTAATCCGGATGAAAGGTCCATTTTGCCGACTGCTAGAGTAATGAATAGCCTCAGCTACTAACTCTTTACCTGTTCCACTTTCTCCTCTGATTAAAACTGTAGAACTAGTCTCAGCTGCTTTAGATGCTTTAACTAGTGCTTCTCTCAATTCACTACTCTTGCCTATAATTCTTTGGAAAGGTTGATCTAATTTTTTCTCTCGTTTTAATTCCTGTTCTAAATACTCTGCTTTAGCAGATAACTCCTTTAATCTCTGGGCCAACTTTTCCACTTCTGTCTTCTTTTTCGAAACCACAACTGCTCCTTCTACCTGACCTTCTACTTCAATGGGGTAGATATTAGAAATAATAACTAACTCTTCACTCTTATTAGTTACTACTCCTGTCTTACTTACTCCAGTCTCTAAAACCTCCTGATAGGTCTGATTCCCACTAATCTCTTCTATTGACCTCCCAATTACTTCTGAAGGATCAATATCTAACATCTGACCATAAGTAGAATTTACATAATCTATCTCTCCTGCTTCATCAACTACACAGATACCATCCTGAACTGATTCTAAAATCAAATGCAGTCGTTCCTGTAAAGCTTTAACCTCTTTTAACTCACCAGATAACCTCTCTAAAGTAGATATATCCTGAAAGACTGCTATTGCCCCTACTACTTGACCAGCAGACAGGATAGGAGTCCGATTAGTAATTATTGTAGCCTGGTTAATCATCTGTCGCTGGCCAAGTTCAGAACTACCATTTGCTAGCACTTTTTTTAACCGCGAGTTAGGGATAACAGAAGTTACTTGTTCCCCGATTACTCGATTAGCCTCTAGTCCTGTAATCCGCTCTGCCGCTGGATTGAAACTGGTAATAATCCCCTTCTGATCCACAATAATAACTCCATTAGCTATACTGGTAAAAACTTTATCCATAGCAGTCGTAGTCTGTTGTAACAATTCATCAACTTCTGCTTTAGTCTGACTATCCTCTAAATTGAATTCTCCTTCTAAAAAAGAAATAAACTCCTGCAGAGAATCTGGCGCATTCTCCCCCTTACTAACGGCTATAATATCATCCTGGTAGGCAATATTAGAGGAAGTAACTGAAATCAGACTGGTAGCAGGTAAGAGGTCATCTTCTTTAGCTCCTATAAATAACTTATCCCCGTATTTATTCTTCAGTCGGTTAGCCTCCTGGACAATCGTAGCTGCTACTCTAGCGTGTAAACCTTTAGGATGAGTAAAAGTTAATATCTCCTGTTCAACCACTAGCTCAATCCTCCTTAGTTATTAGTCGTCAGTTACTAGCTATGTGCTGTGAGCTACATCTAATTCAAAATTATCAATCTCAATTACCGCTTCCAAATAGGTGCTAGAGATTTTGAATTGGCTCATAGCTCATAGCACACAACTTATAACTAAATTACAATTCAGGAATTGGGGGCAACTGCAACTTATGTTCATTTTGAGCAGCTACCTTATCTACCGTCTCTTTAACTTCTGCCCTAGCTTCACCAGTTAGTATGTAGCGATCTATCTCTTCGTAAGTAATACCTAGCTCCTCTTCATCAGTCTGTCCGGCCCATAAACCAGCTGATGGTGCCTTAGTAATAATTTCTTCCGAGATCCCTAATTCTCTAGCTACCTCTCTAACTTCTGATTTAACTAGATTCCCTAAGGGAGCTATATCAATTCCCCCATCGCCATACTTAGTAAAGTAACCTAGTTTTAACTCACTACGATTATCAGTCCCCACTACTAGACTATTTCTTTGACTAGCATAATAATAAAGCGTAGTCATTCTGAGGCGTGGTTTAATATTAGCTGTAGCTAAACCATCTGATTCTTCAACTCCGATAGTCTCTAATAATTGATCATAAGTAGCTTCTAAATTAATTACCTGGTAAGGAATATCAAATTGACCGGCTACTTTCTTAGCATCTTCAGCATCCTGAGGATCACTATAGCAAGGCATAATCAGCCCTAAAGTATCCTCCGGAAACGCTTTGTTGCATAATACACTAGTTACCGAGGAGTCAATTCCTCCGCTTAAACCTACTATAGCTCCTTGACAACCTGCCTCTGTTACCTGGTCTCTAATCCAGTCCACTAATTTATCGCGTACATGACTATAATCTTTATCTAACATATTATCCCCCCAGCTTAATAGTTTAGTTTATTATAACATACCTGGTTAGGATAGTTAATCATTACTTACTCTCAACTCTCAACTAAATAAAGGGACTAGTAGCCCAATCAAGTAAGGGATAAGTAGGAATAGTTGCCTCCTGGTCTAAATCATAAGGGAAATCAAAGGAATTATATAACTTAATCTCTATTGGTTGTTCATCATTAAAAATAAACTTCAGCTTATCAGGTTCTTTATAGACTTCATAATCTACTTTTGTAATCTCTAAAGCTATTTCTCTCTCCTTAGCCTCAGCAGATAAATGTAATTTATATTCAACCATAATAATCATCAATTTATCTGTCGTATTAACTGCCTGCAAAAAAGCAATTGGCTTAGCTATTCCATCAGGGTAAGTGATATTTTCTCGTTGGGGTAAAATACAATCTAATAGTACTCCATGCTTCTCTGGGGTCCGACTATTTAGTATCTCTGCTGCTTCCTGGTAATCGATTTGAGAGCTGGATTCTTTAGTCTGTTCAATATAAGATTTAGTCATCTTTTAATTCCTCCTTTTTAATAGAATACCGAAGTAAAGCTGATAATATTAAAAAGCCACCCACAAAAGTGGACGGCCAGGATCAAAAATTAGTATTTAATTTAAGCAGTTAGCTAATTTTCTTGCTGAACTACTTCAGCTCTAAAATTAAGGCTATCATCTAAAATTGCTTCTAACTCTTCAATAAAATACTTTATCTGCATGAAGATGTTGAAGGTGATTCTCAGTAGCCGGGCCAACTAAAGCTTTGGCTGCTTGTCTACCAATCAACTTTTTAGCTTGCGCATGCTCGTGTTCTTTCTCCAAAAATGATGGTTCTACATTAGAATCTTTTTTAGCCACAGCTTAGTAGCTGTGGCTAACTATAATCTACTGATTTTCAAAAGTGTGGCAGTTAGTCATTTCATAATCATTAGCACTGGTGCCCCCACCATCAACATCCACCTCAATCGCCGAAGCAGTACAGTGCTTTTCCTTCCAGTACTTGCAATTATCAACATTACATTTGACATTATTTAAAGTCATCTCTATCCCCCCCTCAATAATCTTTCTACTTTTATTATCTACAGCAAAATAAACTATTATCCAAGAAAAGTTTGCTAATTAATTGCTATAATGTCCGACTTTTTTATTCCAGCTATCTATTATCGACAAATGTTTATTATGGTTTTGAATTAGAACTAGCTCACGACACATAGCTCATGACTCATAGCTAGATTATTCTTCACACTTTCTTTCTATCTAGAATATGATATAGCAGATTGATTAAGGAGGTGATTAGATGCCGCAGCACGAGAGAAGAATAGAACGTGACTACCCACTGCAGTATGAATTAGCTGAGGCTTATATTCCTTTTCAGGAGTATAATTCAATTTATAATTCCCAAGAAGCTTTATCAAAAGGAACTATTTTTCCTGAACTATATAAGCCTTACCAACGCCAAAGATAAACTCTAAGGAGGTAAAAGAATGACTAGAGAGCAACTAGAGATGTTAAAGAGACTGATGGAGTTAGAATTCACTGCTGTAGACTTAAATTTATTCTTAAACACCCATCCCGACTGCCGAGAAGCTTTGGCCGACTATAACCAAACAACTAGTAAGTTAATGGATTTAAAGATGGAGTACCAAGAAGAATACGGGCCAATATCTGCTATGCATCCTACCTATGATGAGTATTACTGGAGTTATCTAGAAACAGATTGGCCGTGGCAAATTGACTATTAAATATTACTTAAAGGAGGAAACAGTATGTGGACTTATGAGAAAAAGTTACAATATCCGGTTAAAGTGGCGGGCAATGACCTAGAAATGGCTAAATATCTCTTTGCTCAGTATGGAGGACCGGATAGTGAATTATCAGCTGGTATGCGCTATTTAAGTCAACGATACACTATGCCTACTGACGAAGCAAAAGCTACTTTAACTGACATTGGTACAGAGGAGTTGGCCCACTGGGAAATAATTGCTACTTTAATCTATAAGTTAACTGCTGGCATCCCGGTCCAAAGATTACGTGACGCAGGAATTGGAGGCCACTACACCCAACATGGTCGCGCTATCTATCCTCATGATGCCGAAGGAGTTCCCTGGACAGCATCTTTTATGCAATCTATGGAAGATCCGATTGCTAGTTTACATGATGACTTAGCAGCTGAAGAAAAAGCACGAGCAACTTATGAAAATCTAATAGATCTAAGTAATGATCCAGGAGTAATTGATACTCTTAGTTTCCTACGAGAAAGAGAAGTAGTCCATTTCCAACGATTTGGGGAAACCCTTGACTTAGTTCGGGATTATTTAGAAAATGAAGATTAAAAATAAAAAGCCCTGCTTAAGCAGGGCTTTTTATTTTCTTTAATTAATCTCAATTAATCTTCTTCCCCCAGCAATTTTATTCCGCCAGAATCTGCGCTGCAAAGAACTTACTTCTACATCCCTTCCTTGTAAAATATGAATGAATTCATAATCATTAACCATTACTCCCGAATGAGTTACAATATCATCAAGTAATTCAAAATAGACTAAATCCAATACCTGTAATTCAGAAAAGGAAACTTCTTTACCTAGCTTTAGTAAAGATCTTAAATATCTATCCGGATCCTCCTTATACCATTCTTTTGAAATCTCTTGACCATCTCCTCTAGGAACGTCAATCCCAAACTCATCATAGACAAAAATAATCAGTCCTAAACAATCCAGCCCCCTTAACGACCGACCATTATGGCGATAAGGAATATTGCGATACTTCTTTACCACTTCTGCCATCTTTTCTTCTAAATTTGCTTTACTCTGTTTCATATCCTCACCCCTTGTCTACAGTATATGTAACAACTACTAATTGGTGAAGATTAATTAGTATCAGAGATAATATTTCCCAAATTTAGATTATCCTTAACAAACTCATAATTATCATCTAAATACTCAGCCACCTTAAACCTAAAGTCAACCTCTAACTTCCCCTTTTCAATCTCGTCTTTACTTTGCCCCGACTTTTGACTTGGTAACTGATCAGCTGAATCAATAAAGCATAACGGAGGAAATAAAACACACCACCAATTCTCCCCAGCTCCTTGGCCCAGAGTTACTTGTAAAGCCTGATAATTCCCAGCAGCCAAGGTGACCTGCCCGTAACTTCGCTTCGGAAAAGAAAACTCACCAAATTCTAAATCAACCTCATAATCCTGACCTGCTTGCTTAACTTCTTGTTGAGCTATCTTCTCTAATTCCTTCTTATGAGCTACAATTTGGGATTTAGCTTGTCTTATATCAGTTACTCCTGTAAATAAGTCCGAACCAACCGTAAGTACAGCCTCTCTCACTCTGCGTTTAAGCAACTGATCAGTTAAAGAATTACTATTCCCAATTACATGTAACCTTAATAAGTTACTAGAGTTAAAATCCTTATCGGGCAAGACAAAAAGAGCTTTATTAGCCAGTAAAACTAAACAGATAAGAACTAAACTAGTACCTAACACTAATTTTATTCTACGCATTTTACTTCCTCCTTAGTTGCTACAGCTTGTTTTAATTTCTGTAGACTCTTCTTTTGGATCCGCGAGATTTGCGCTTGCGAGACCCCTACTTTTTCTGCTATTTCCGATTGGGTTTTACCTTCAAAAAACTTTAACTTAATAATAAATCGTTCTCTAGCAGTTAACTCTTTAAGTGCTTGTTCGATATTAATCCCATCTACCCAATTAACCTCTTCCTCTCCCTCGGCTAACTGATCTAATAATAAGAGACTATCTCCTTCATTCTCAAAAACAGGCTTAAATAAAGAAATTGGACTCTTCACTGCTTCTAAGGCATGAACAATCTTTTCCCGCGGAACATCCATTTCAGCAGCTATCTCTTCTAAAGTAGGCTCTACTCCTTGCTCTTTTCTTAACTTTTCCTTAAATTTAAGAGCTTGATAAGCTATCTTCCGGACAGAACGACTAACCCGAATCCGCTTATTATCTCTAATATGGCGTTTGATCTCACCTACAATCATGGGAACAGCATAGGTAGAAAATTTAACCCCTCGTTCTCTATCAAAATTATCCACTGCTTTAATCAGCCCCATACAACCAACCTGAAATAAATCATTTATAGCATACTTACTATTATTCCTAAACTTTTGTAGCGCACTTAATACTAATCGCAAATTACCATTAATTATTTCTTGTCTAGCTCCCTTATCTCCAGCTTCCATCTGCCTAAATAAATCCATCATTTCCTCATTAGACAAAACAGGTAGATTACTCGTATCCAATCCCGCTAACTCTACTCTTTCCATCTAATCACCTCTTCCATTTATTTCTATTAATAACATTGACAGTAATAACTAGAGTTATACATAAAAAATTAAAATTAAGTAATAATAAATGTGAGAATAAGGAGTGATTAGATGCAAAAAATATCTCTATTTGAATTCTTACTCTTAACTATTAACTTTATAATAGGTAGTGCTATCCTATTTCCCCTAGGGATTGGTGCTCAGCAAGATGCCTACCTAGTAATCCTAATAGGTATGGGGTTAGGGATTTTACTAGGACTCATCTATATTAAAATAAATGCAATTGATCCTAAGGAAAACTTTATTGGCATTAGTCAACAAATTTTAGGAACTTATCTAGGTTGGCTAGTTGGCTTTATTTACTCTACTTTCTTTCTTTATCTAGCAGCTAGAAATATAAGAGACTTAGCTGAACAAGTGACCCACTTTATAATTCCAGGAACTAAGATAACTACTGCAGTTATCTTAATTACTTTACTAACTATCTATGCTATTTACTATAAACTAGAAACAATCAGTCGAGTGATTGCTATTGTCTTTCCCTTTGTTTTCTCAATACTAGTAATTGTTAATAGTTATCTGTTATTAACCCGAGGTGATTTTGCTGCTTTAACTCCAGTCTTAGCTAATGGACTCCAACCTATCAGTCAAGAAGTATACCCTGGTATCTTAGCTTTTCCCTTTGCCGAAGTAGCTATCTTAATGATGATCATTCCCCAAGTTAAAAAACAACAAAAAACTAAACGTACTACTTTACTGCTAGGTATTATCCTAGCTTCTCTTATCTTAACAGTTAATACAATTACCATGATTACCACCTTAAATCCAGCTCTAGCAGAAGAAACAGTTTATCCCTTAATTAAAAGTGGCCAGTTAACCGGAGGACAACTAGGTAACTTTGATTTTTTTCTTACTATAGCTACCTTACTAACTTTAATCACTAAAATTACCACCATTTCTTACGGCAGTATTAAAGGATACTCGCAAATATTTCCCATTTCCTACAGAAAGTTAACTTTTATAATTCTGCCTATTGTAGGTTATTTATCTATAATAATAGCCAAAGGCTATCCTCAACATTTAGCACTTGGTTTAAATTACTCTCTCTGGCTAAATATTATTATTGGAATTTATTTACCTATATTACTATTATTAGTTTACTATCTTAAATTAATTATCCTAACAACTTAAATGGTGGAGCAATATCACTCCACCATTAAGCTAATAATTCTTTAAAAATATAATTGTAGACTGGTTCCGCATAATCATTTAGTAAATTAATTGGATTGGGTAAAGCTAGATCAAGTAAAACTCCATAACTATATAAAACTCCAGCTCCCATTATTAAAGAATAAACAACTAGCTCCCGCCATTGTTTCTGCTGGACTAACTTTCTTACCTGCCAAGAGATAACTACTATAAAAAATAATGTTATAGCTAATGTATTCTTCACTTTTTAACTCCTTTACAGATAATTAATTACTAATTGGCTTAGAAATCATACCTAATCGCTTAATAGTAACATCAACTTTAATCTTAGTCTTCACTGTAGGAAAAATTTGATCCCACTCATCTTTAATCTCTTCCCACTGTTGCGGATAAGCTCGATATAAAGCAGTACCATATCCAAAAATATCTGCTTCATAATCCAACTGAGCCTTCTTCAAAGCAGATTCTATATTCTTTTTTATCTCCCCAGCTATCATAGTCTCCATTTGATTGATATTCTCTTCTTTGGTCAAATCCAATTTAGCAATCTGTTCTGTAATCCCTACCCCAGCAGTAACTTCTAGTTCAAAACTAATCTCATCTCCTTTTAGCTGGGGAGTTAAACTAGAACTTGCTTCTAAAATCTCTGCTGAAATCTTAGGTTTAGCATCAGCCATTTTTAATTCTGGCTGAGAGATTATCTCTACTACTGTCCCACCTTCCATTTCATCTGTGATCCACAAGTAACCTCTAGTTTCTATCCTATTTAACCAGCCTTGTAACTTACCATCTTTTAATACAGACATCCCTGATAAAGCTACTATCCTTTTTTCTTTTTTAGGTAATTCTTTAACTAAATTTTCTTGTTCGTAAGTTCCTTCAGGCTCAATCTTAGGATAATAATCAGTAATGCGACCAGTAACTTCATCGTATTGCTCATTATCTAGCCTAATTAACAAATCCTTTAAATTTAAAACATGACCCTCTGCTCTTACCTTAGTATTATCAATCAATCCTTCCACTTCTTCTGCCAAAGAGCCACTAAATCTAGGGTTTAACTTTAAAACTTCTTTAGCCTTTCCATCACTAATTACTACCCAACTACTATACCTAATCTCCTGGTTCCGAGCAAAAAAATCAGTAATTTTAGTGATTCCTTCCCTGGCTACCTCTTCCCCAATAATTATTAAATTGCTATGAAACCAGACTATCTTCTTAGAAACTATAGCTCTTAAGTTCTTACTAGCATCCATTAACGTCTTTCCCGTTGCAGTAGCAATCCAAGTCTTAGTCTGGGCTCCACCCATACCTCCCTGACTTCTTTCTGGAGACATAATCTGTACCATTAATCTATAACCACCAGTTTTAGGATCCCGATCCACACCAGCTACATTGACAATCCCTAACTTATCCAGCTCTCGTTTACCAGCACAACCATTTAAACTAGTTACTAAACTAACTACTACCAAAACTAGACACCACTTTTTAATCATCATCATCACCTTGCTCAGGGCCAGGCTTGGCATCAGACTCAATCCGCCACCGATCTCTTTTAACTAAAAAAGCTGGCCTGCGATTCTTAAACCATTCTGGCGCCTTAAAGATAGCATCTTTTAAACCTGACCAATCAGTAGGAGTAATTGGAGATAAGTAAGGTACTCCAAATGATCTCAAGCTAGCTAAATGGATTAACAAACCTAACCCCGCAAAAGTAATCCCGAACATCCCCCAACTACCTGCTAAGAACATAATCGGAAACCTCAACAATCTAATTCCAATCCCCATATTATAAGCTGGAATGATAAACGAAGCAATTCCTGTCAAAGCAACTACAATGACCATTGCCTGAGAAACGAGTCCAGCTTGGACAGCAGCCTCGCCTACTACCAAAGCTCCAACAATGCTAACAGCCTGTCCTACTGGCTGTGGTAGTCGCAAACCTGCTTCTCGTAACATCTCAAAACTAACCTCCATCAAGAGAGCTTCAATGACTGCTGGAAAAGGTACTCCTGACCTAGAAGCAGCAATACTAATCAGTAAAGGAGTAGGAATCATCTCCTGATGGTAAGTAGTGATTGCTATGTAGACAGAGGGACCTAACAGGGCAATAGTAAAAGATAACAATCTCAATAGTCTAATTGCCGTAGGAAATAAAAACCGTTGGTAATAATCTTCAGTAGATTGTAAAAAATGAACAAAAACTGCTGGCACAAGTAAAACAAAGGGAGTCCCATCAATAATAATCGCTACTCGCCCTTCGTTTAAAGCAGTTGCTACTCCATCAGGACGTTCTGTATTATTCATCTGGGGAAAAGGAGAACTAGGATCATCCTCGATTAACTGTTCTATATTTCCGCTTTCATTTATCAGATCAATATCTATTCGCTGTAACCTCTCTTTAACCTCCTCTACTACATCATCACCAGCTATGCCCTGAATATAAGCAACTGCTACATCTGTCTTACTGGTCCGACCTAGTTTCATGGTTTCAAACTTAAGATCAGCTGTTTTAATTCTTCTTCTTAATAAACTAAGATTAGTCTCAAAATTCTCTACAAAACCTTCTTTTGGCCCGCGAACAACAGTTTCAGTATTTGGATCAGCAACACTTCTAGTCTCTGTAGCTGCTACATTTAAAGACAAAGCTAAATCATTATCAGCTAATAATAAAATAGCATTCCCAGCTAATAAATCCTCCATTACTGGATCAAACTTCTTTCTAGTCTCCACTTGACCTAAATTCAGCAAAGAATCCTCAATTAAATCCACTACATTAGTCGGGGTTACCTCCGCTGTAATATCCTCATCTTGCGAGGTAATCATTAAGGGTTTCAGAATTGATTCGTTAATTAGCTGTTTATCCACTATCCCGCCAATATAGACTAAAACTGCTTTAGTATCAGCAATCGAAAATTCTTTAATAACTAAATCATCTACTTTATCAAATACTGCTTCTAAATAAACTAAATTACGATCTAAGTCTGGCTCTAACTCTAAATTATTAATCTCCTCTTTTGCTAAATACTTTTCTTTTAGTTCTTCTAGCTCCTGTTGCTTTTTTTTCTCTAGAGTTAGCGGCTCCTTTAATTCACTCAATTATGCCCCTCCTTCCCTTTCAACACAGCAATCAAGTACAACAACAAAGGAATAAATAATTGGATTATAAGCAATACACTCGAATAAGTAGTCTCTATATAACGTTGGAATTCTACAATATTCTCCCAAGTACTAGTAGCAAAGACCACTACTAATACTGCCAAGGGAATATTTAAAAATTTCTCCTTCTCTAAGTCAAACAAACTGCTTAAAGATGACCTACTAATCCAAAAGAAAGTAGCTAATTTAATAAATATTAATCCAATCCAGACTACTAAGAGAAAAATCTCCACCCGCAATACACCACCATAAGTAACTTGTCTAGTAATTACAAAAGGGATAAACCATAATTTAGAAGCTACTTCCGCTCCATAGATAGATATTCCAATTACTACAAAGGAAACTACAAATAAAAAACCAAAAGTAAGCCCTAAACTAATATCCCGTAACATTTTTTGTTTATTCTTTACCAAGTCGTTAAAGAATAATATCATCATTACCTGACCTAAAAAAGCTACTGGCGTTACAGCTCCCTGTAATAAACTAGTTAAATCTTGGTTTAAAACAGGCTTCAACAACTCAAGATTGACTTCTGGTACTAAAGCTAGACCAATAATTACTGTGACAAACCCAACTGCTAAAAATATAAAATCACTAGTTCTAAAAATAACCTCAACTCCTAGACTACTGATATAAACTACTAGTATCATCAGCAAAATTCTAAATAAACTACCACTTATTTGTCTATAAACAATTGTAGTCATCAAAGTTGTAAATTGCTGTAATGTATAAGTCGCAACCAAAAAGGAATAACCAAAAAAGATACTACTAAATAGCTTCCCCATCAAATTTCCTACTATCTGAGGCGTGAACTGTAATATATTCTGCTCAGGATAAAGTCTTACCAACCGCCAATAAATAATTAAACTCACTAGCACAACCAAGTAACCAATTGTTGTAGCTAACCAAGCATCCTCTTGGGCATACTTAATTGACGTTAGTAAAACTTGAATATGGGCTGTAGGAATTAAAATATTAATTACTAATACAATCAATTGACCTTTAGATATCTGTTGCATATTTAATCTCCTTAGTTTACAAAAAATTAATCATTTGTAGCTAATAAATATCCTAGACTTAATAACAGTAAAGTAGGTAGTTCAATTAATAGCAAAAAACCTGTTACAGCATATTTCAAAGTCTGACTCACTAATGACATCTGTGTACTATACATAGTTAAGGCTGTTATTAAAATTGCAACAGGACTTATTAAAACTTTATAATCCTGTAATTCACACCAATTAGCAAGCAACTTAATAAAAGAATAATAAAAAATCGCAATCTTAATTATTGCTCCTGTAATCCAAGCTACAAAAATTATAATTTCTAAACCAGAAATGGGTAATCTACTTAAATTATAGAAGGGAAAAGCTAAAGTTGTAGTTAAGTTAACTCCTAGAACAGAAACTGCAGTAACTACTAATAAAATAATAATTAGTTGACAGCTTAAATTTGCTGCTAAACTAGCCTTGATTACTCTATTATTATCTTTAAAAAAAGGTTTAAATACCAATAAAATAACTGGAATTAATATAAACCAATGCGCTGGTATAATTGCTGCTTTAACCATATTTTTAGGATTGACTAAAATAGGTCTTAAGTTATTAACTCCTGCTAATGATTCTTTTAAATTGAATCCTAATATAATAATTATTGATAAAACCATTATTATAATTCCTATTTTATTTACTCGAGCTATTGTTTCTATTCCTGTATAAACTAAATAACTAGCTAATATACTGATCCCTATCCATAAAGAAACCATTGGCATTTCAGGCATGACAGCTCCAATTAAACTAGTACTTTGAATTAATAAGTAAATATTAATCTCTATAATCATTAGCATATAAGGTAGAATTAATATTCTTCCTAAGTAAGAACCAAAGATTTTTTGAAAATCCCATAAAATACTCTGCTGCGAAAAATTACAACTTAATTTTAAAACAATATAATGAATTACCCCTATACTAAATCCTGCTATTAAAATAGCAATCCAGCCTGATTGTTTGCCATGTTGAACTATAACTCTAGGAACTATCAAAATAATGGTTCCCAGAATTATAGTTATTGAAATCCAAAAAACTTGCGTAGCTGTTATCTTATTCTCTTGCATTTAATACCCTCATTCATATTATTTATTCTAAACTTTACACCTATCTTTATTTTTACAGTTTCTTATTCTTTTTATCCATCAAATAAGTAAAAACTTCCTAATAAAAATTGATTATTAAATGATGAAGAAGATCACTATCAGTACTTTAAAGATCTACTAGCTGAATTTGATGATTCAGACCAATCTATAACTAGAGATTATTTATATAACCAACAAGTCAATGGTTACCTTAAATCTCTAGTTGATAATAAAGTCTTTCCTAGTACTAAACAGGCTACAAATGATATCGCTCACAATTTAGAAGAAGCTGTTAAAGTAGGAATTGGAGCTGAAAAAAAATTCATTATTGCTTTACCAAGAGTTAATAGAAATCGAAGAAAATCCAGAGACAATAAAAGCCTTAGAAAAATTAATCCTAGAGGAAAAAAGACATTTAGTCCAATTACAGACTATTAAAAGCAACTATTAAAAAAATCCCCCAATATTGGGGGATTAATCTAACTTTATATCTAGTATTTTTGTAAAAGAATTAAGTCCAGAGAATAATTGCACTACAGTCACTAACTCTAATATTTCCTCTTCTTTAAACTGTAATTCTGTAAAATCTGCTTCTTGTAATTTATATTCTTCAGCAAGTGCTTTATCTATAAATTTTAATACCTTAGCTTCTATCTCAGTCAATTTTTCATATTCTCCCTTTTTTACCTTAGCTAGTACTTCATCAGGATATCCAATCTGTTGTAAACTTTGGTAGTGTTTATCAATACAATAATCAGCTTGATTTAAAGTAGAAACCCTTAAAGCCACTAACTTTTTTAGCTTTCTCGGCAATAAATCATCCTCCATTACTAATTCCATTAATTCCCAGGTGGCCCGCAAAGTATCTGGCTTATGCCCTAAAGTTCGATAAAGATTCGGAACACTCCCTAGCTTATCTTCAATCTTAATAAATATATCTTTTGTTATATTCTTTGCTTCCTCTGGTTTAATTGTACTTACTCTATTAGCACTAGATTCAACCATTTTAACCACCTCCTAAGTTTAGATTATCCCAAATAGAAGGTTTAAATTCTAATTTAAAACAAAAAGACTCAGGCATAATGCCTGAGTCTTTTATCTGATTACAAATTACTAATTTATTGTTATTTAATAACGTTTTCAGCTTGTAATCCTTTATCAGTTTCTACAATATCAAACTTAACCTCTGCTCCTTCTTCAAGATCTTTGAATCCATCTTCAGCAATAGAAGAGAAATGAACGAAAACGTCATCTCCATCTTCTTGCTCGATAAATCCATAACCTTTTTGAGTATCAAACCATTTAACAGAACCAGTATGAGTTGGTTCATTTGTTTCTGTTCCTTCAGTTACCTCTTCTGTTACTTCTTCAACTTCTTCTTCGTCTACAAGACCTGCTTCTGCAAAAGCGTCACCTAAACTATTTACTGCAACCATCTTCAAATCCCTCCAACTATGTTAATTTTACACTATGGCTAATAATATCATTCTAATTTTAGTTTGTCAAACTAGATTAGACCTCAGTAAAGACAGGTATCTGATTATTTAATTTCTAATTTTATAACCTATTTTCAAAAGATAAGTAACTAAAACTAAAAGACTAATAAAGAATAAAGTTACAATTGTTACAGAAAATAAAGGATTAACATCAGAAATACCTAAAAAAGCATATCTAGTCATATCCACCATATAAAAAACAGGATTAAAGAGAGAAACCTGACTCCAAATACCTGGTAAATTCTTAACTGAATAAAAAACACCACTTAAAAAGGTTAACGGAGTAATAAAAAAGTTAGAAAAAATAGATACCTGATCAAAACTATCTGCCCACAATCCAGCAATAATCCCTAACAGAGAAAAGATACCTGCTACTAACAAAATAAAGATAATTAATAAACTTACTGCATAAACACTCCCGCCATAAAAGAAAACTGAAATTAAATAAATAGTAATTGCTACTAGAACTCCCCTAGCAATTCCTCCAATCATCAATCCTAAGCTTAATTCCAAATAAGAAATAGGGGCCAACAAGAGATCTATAATTGATCCGTTGTACTTAGCAATCATCAACGAAGAGGAAGTATTAGCAAAGGAGTTCCGGATCAGACTCATCATAATCAACCCCGGGACAATAAAATTTATATAATCTATCTCATAGCCAGTTACAGCTCGATTTCTAAAAGAATAGGAAAAAATAATCAAGTATAAACTAGTAGAAATTAAAGGAGCAAATACAGTCTGAGTGGCTACTTTAGAAAAACGCCAAACTTCTCGTTTGACTAAAGTATAAAAGGAAGTAAAATTATTCACTATCATCACCACCTAAATTAGTCAGTTGGACAAAGATATCTTCTAGTTTAGCACTAGTAACTTCTAAATCTGCAATCTCTAACTCTAAATTATATAACCACTGAACTAGTTGATCTACTTCATCTCGTTGAATCTCTAATTTAAGTTCATTTTGCTCTGCATTAAAATCAAGCACATAATCAGCTAATTCTTGAATATTGGTAACTTCCTCGGCAAACTTAACTTCCACTATCTTCTTATCAATCCGATTAATTAACTCTTCTTTCTTATCAACTGCTATTACTGCACCTTGATCTAAAATAGCAATCCGATCACATAAAGCTTCTGCCTCTTCTAAATAATGAGTAGTTAAAATAATAGTCTTCCCTTCTCGATTCAGCTGCTGCACATAATCCCAAAGTGACCTTCTTAATTCTACATCTACTCCTGCTGTAGGTTCATCTAAGACAATTATATCAGGATCATGTACCAATGCCTTAGCAATCAACAATCGCCGCTTCATGCCCCCAGATAAACCTCGCGGTTTAACATCTGCTTTATCCTGCAAATCCAAAGCTGTTAATACCTCATTAATTCTCTCCTCATTATTCTCCAGCCCAAAGTAACCTGACTGAATTTCTAACGTCTCTCGCACAGTAAAATAAGGATCAAAGACTACTTCCTGAGGGACAATTCCTAACTTCTGTTTAGTCTGTAGATAATCAGTAATAACATCATTACCTAGGACAGTTACTGAACCAGAGTCTGTATTAACCAATCCTCCTAAAATACCGATTAATGTACTCTTGCCTGCTCCATTTGGCCCTAACAAGCCAAAAAATTCTCCTTCTTCAATTGTTAAATTTATATCCTGTAGTGCTTGTAATTGACCATAGCTCTTATTGATACCTTTAAATTCAATTGCTGCTGGCATATAAGTCCTCCCTTCTTTCATTATAATAATTGTTGTTCACTAATTAATCAACCCCTCAAACAGTAAATTAAATCTCATATGACCTTCTCTGACCTTTAATTCCCCTGTTTTACCTTGTTAACTACAGCTGATTAGCCTTGGTTATCACTATCCTTAATTTATTCTAATTGTTAATATTCGCAAATCAACTACCAGTTAATTATAATAATAGATGAAGAAAATAAACAAGTTATAGATATCAAATAGTAATTAATTTAATAAGCCTCGAGCCAAATTGGCTCGAGGCAATCTATATTACATCAAACTAAATTAAACGATCTCTTATACCTGATCTACATTTTGCGGTCGATTAAAGACACGCTGACTTAATTCATCATCCAACATGAAAATACCGTGACTATCTTCATCTAATCTTTCTAATTTAGTTAATATTTCTTCCATTGTAGCTTCTTCTTCAACTTGTTCATCAACAAACCAGTCTAAGAAGCTTATTGTAGAGTATTCTTTTTCCTCTTGCGCTAAATCCATTAATTCATAAATCCGTCTAGTCACTTCTTGTTCATGTTCTAATGCTGTTTCAAATACCTCAGTAGTAGAATCAAAATTATTTTGTGGTTGAGATATTTCTTTAATCCTAGCCCTACCACCTTTTTCATTAATAAAAGTAAAGAATTTCTCAGCATGAAACCGTTCTTCTTCTGCTTGAACCCAGAAAAAATGAGCAAAGCCATCCAAATCTTCTGCCTTAAAATAAGCGGACATAGCCAAATAATAGTGAGCAGACAAAAACTCAAAATTCATCTGTTTGTTTAAAGCTGCCAATAATTCCTCTGATAACATAAAAAAACCCCTTTCTCATGCTTAAAGTGATTTAGTGATGATAGGGTTCCCCCTTCATAATCTTAAACGCTCTATATACCTGCTCTAATAAAATCAATCTAATCATTTCATGAGTAAAAGTCATATGAGAAAAAGTTAGTACATAATCTGCTAATTCTCTAATTTTAGTATGCAAGCCTAAAGTTCCTCCAATAATAAATTGAATACTACTATAACCTTGCACTTGTAAATTACCAATAGATTTTGCTAACCCCTCAGAAGTCATTGGTTTCCCATGAGGGTCTAAGGCAATTACATAAGATCTCTTATTTATCTGATCCTTGATTCTATCTGCTTCTTGTTCTTTAACTTGTTCCATTTCAGCCGAACTTAAATTACCATTAATCTTTTCGGCTTTAACTTCTGTTGTTTTTACTTCAGCATGCCGTTGTAATCTAGTTATAAATTCATCAATCCCCTTTTGGACATAACTTTCTGTAATCTTTCCTACTGCTATAATATGTAGTTCCATCATATCCCTCCCTACTGCTCTGGCCTCCGCTCTAACTTAATAGTTACTTTATGTTCAGTTTGATTTCTATAAACTATTAAGTTAATTTTATCATTAACCCCATATTTTTGCAAGGATTCCTGTAATTGATCAACACTAGTAATTTCTTGACCCTCAATTTGCGCTATAATATCTCCAGTTTCTAATTTAGCTTCTGCTGCCGGGCTATTTTGAACTACCTCAAAAACATAAACTCCTTGCTTCTTTTGCAAATCATATTGGTTAGCTAATCGATCAGTTACATCTCCTCCTTTAATCCCTAACCAAGGTCTAATAATTTCTCCCTGAGTAATTAATTTTTGCGTGATCTCCTGTACTACATCTATAGGGATAGCAAAACCAATTCCTTGAGCTTGTTCAATGATGGCTGTATTGATCCCAATCACTTCTCCTTGGCTATTGAGCAAGGCTCCCCCACTATTTCCAGGGTTAATAGCTGCATCTGTCTGAATCATATTAGTCAATTTAGCCCCTTTAGGGCTAGAAATATTACGTCCAATTGCACTAATAACTCCTGTAGTCACTGTCTTAGAAAAACCATACGGATTACCTATAGCAATTGCTAACTGTCCTACCTGTAAATCTTCAGTTGCACCAAACTCAACTGTCGGCAACTTTTTGTCAGCAGGATCAATCTTAATTACTGCTAAATCTGTTATAGCATCACGACCAACTACCTGACCTTGATACTGTTTATCTTCTTCTGGTAAAACTACTGTAATTTCTTCTACACCTTTAACCACATGATGATTAGTTACAATATACCCTTGCGAGTCAATAATCAATCCCGACCCTTGCCCTTCTAACTGTTTTTTAGACTCCCAAGTGAAAAAATCACTAACCACTTTCTGTTTTTGAGTATTGATTTTTACAATTGCCGGGCCAACTTGATCCACCACTCCAATAACTGCTTCTTCCTTGCTTAATTTAGTCCCTTGCACTTCAACTGAAGATTGATCCTTTTTAGTTTCAGGGGCTATCTTGTCCTCTGGTTCAGTCTGTTGATTATCAGTACTAGGCCCGATAAGATAAACTATACTTCCTCCTAAGATAGCAATAACTAGAACTAAAATAAGATATGATTTCAGACTTGATCTCTGTCTATCAGTAAATAAAAAGTCCATCTTCTATCCCCCTTGTTAGCCAACCTGGTATACAGCAGTAGCACTATCCTGCTGAGCAAAATTCAAAACAACATCTCCTCCTAACTTAAGTCCTTGCTCCACCAACATATTCTTAATTGTTAAAAAGGCCAACTCTGGTATGTTATTATCTTGACTTAAGTGGGCTAATAATATACGATTAGCCTCCTGTTGAGCCAATTCAACTGCTAAAGCAGCAGCATCATCATTGGATAGATGTCCTTTGGGACTCATAACCCGTTTCTTTAATGACCAAGGATAAGGGCCAATCTTTAACATCTCCAGATCATGATTTGCTTCTAAAACAACTAATTGAGCCCCCGCTACTTCTTCTTTCACTTCTTCTGTTACTACCCCCATATCAGTAGCTACTGCTACCTTGTGCCCCTGATACCTAATAGTATACCCTACTGGTTCTTGAGCATCATGAGGAATAGTAAAGGATTTAATATTAAGCTCACCAATAGCAAAAACCTCTGAACAGATAAATTGTTGTTCAGATCTTAACTTCCCTAGTTTTTCAGCTCCAGCTTGCCAAGTTCCCTCTGTAGCATAAATAGGCAAATCACATCTTCTTGCTAGTACTCCCGCTCCACTAATATGATCACTGTGTTCATGAGTCAATAGGATAGCATCTAAATCAGCCAAATCAACCTCAATTTCTTGTAACCGCCGGTTAATCTCTGCCCCACTCAACCCTGCATCAACTAAAATTTTATGCTTTTGAGTTCCTATATAAATTGCATTACCTGAACTACCACTTGCCAACACAGATACTTGTAAACTAATCTAGATCACCTCCTTTGATCCAATTATTGAATTAAAAACAGGATTCCCAAAATAAACCAAGGAAATATAAATTATATAACCAATTTTATTAAGGAGGCAATGAAACCATGGACTTTAAAGTTGGTCCTAATAATTATGATCACAACATTAATTTAATTCTCTGCCAGAATGTCTTTTAATTTAGCCGCCATTTTATGAGGTACTTGGGCCTGGACTGTAATTCCAGCAGTACTGTATTCTTTCTCCAATACTTTACCCTCCTGATAAATCTTATCTAACCAGTTAGCTGACTCGTAAGGAAGGTGGACTTGGATCTGCTCCATATCCTGGAGGAAAAAGGAAGATACCTGATCTAATAAATCCTCTTTTCCTACCCCGGTTAAAGCAGACATAGTCACACTATTTTGATAATCACGTTGTAGAAGCTCTAACTTACTATCCTCTACTAGATCCGATTTATTAAAGACAGTAATTATCTCTTTATCCAAAACCCCTAAGTCCTCTAAAACGCTATGAACTACAGTAATTCTATCTGTCAGATTAGGGTGACTGCTATCTACTACATGCAATAATAAATCAGCTTCTTTAATTTCTTCTAAGGTCGCCTTAAAAGCTGCTACTAAATCATGAGGTAGTTTTTTAATAAATCCTACTGTATCACTAACTATTACTTGCCTGCCAATTGGTAACTCAATCTGACGTAAAGTGGAGTCTAAAGTAGCAAATAGCTTATCTTTGACTTCTACATCTGCTGTAGTCAACAAATTCATTAAAGTTGATTTACCAGCGTTAGTATAACCTACCAGAGAAACTACAGGATGCTTGCGATTTTGTCTTCTTAAGTGGCGATTTTTTCTAACTTGATCTAATTTTTCCTGCAATCTATGAATTCGCTTTCTAATTCTCCGACGATCAATCTCTAATTTTGTCTCTCCTGGCCCTCGAGTCCCGATTCCACCTCCTAAACGAGACAT
Organism: Halanaerobaculum tunisiense; assembly: GCF_054657635.1. Classification (NCBI taxonomy): domain Bacteria; kingdom Bacillati; phylum Bacillota; class Clostridia; order Halanaerobiales; family Halobacteroidaceae; genus Halanaerobaculum; species Halanaerobaculum tunisiense. The sequence goes on along the minus strand of NZ_BAAHYI010000002.1, from coordinate 96,586 downwards.
ATCAGCTCCTTGACCAGCTAACCGAGGCAATAGATATTCTAATTGGGCCAACTCCACCTGCAATTTACCTTCTTTAGTGTTAGCATGCCTAGCAAAGATATCCAAAATTAACTGTGTTCTGTCAATCACTTTAACTTCTAGACTAGCTTCTAAATTACTATGCTGGGCTGGAGTTAATTCATCATCAATAATCACCAGATTAGCTTGTCTAGCTAATAGCTTCTGCTTAACCTGACTTAACTTACCAGCCCCTAAATAGTAATTAGCATCTATTGCTTCCTGTCTAACTTTAATTTTAGTAGCAAATTTCACACCAGCTGTCTGAGCCAAATTAGTTAATTCAGCCAGACTCTCTTGCTTACTACCTACTAAAATAGCCTTTTCTTGGCCTTGTTCTACTTTATGTGTTTCAACCTGACTTAACCTTTCTTCTAAATTAGCAACATAAGTTAGATAATCAATAGCCTGTGCTTCTTTTAAAGTCTGTTTCTCTTCCCTTACTCCCACTAATCGACCTGCCTCCACCTGAGGCCAAACCAATCTTAATCTAGCTGTAGTTAAATTTAGATAAGCTATATTATCCAGTCTATAGTGTAAGAGTAACTCCGATCTTAACATCTGGCTTGCTTGGTGCTTAACTACTAAAATACGAAGTCCTGCCAAACGTTTATTACTTCTGCGCCGTCTAGCATCTGCAAGTAACTCTGCTGTTAAATCACCTAACTGATAATCAACTATCTTACCCTGCCGATTAAATAATAAATTAAGTTGTTGCTCAGTAAAATCTTCTAACCTACTTAATAATTCAGAAGAAACTAACTTACCTCTTTCTACTTGCCAGTCTAAAACTTGCTCTTTATTAATAATTCCTGCCTCCTTTATCAGCTATCTCTATCTCACTGAGACAAATGATAAGTTAAACTGATTAAACCAATTGATAAATCCTCATTGCGTACTTCTATATCCTCAGCTACTTCAAGTCTTGTAGGAGCAAAGTTCCAGATGGCTTCCACCCCAGCTGCGATTAATCTGTTAGCAACACTTTGGGCTTCTGTCTCCGGAACAGCAATAATCCCAATCTTAATCTGCTTCTCGTTAATTAATTCCTCTAATTCACTGATTGGATAAATCTCGGCCTCTCCTAGACAATTACCGATCTTACTCCGGTCAACATCTAAGACATAATTTATTTCTAAACCTAAATTTCTAAATCCACCATAATTCACTAAAGCATGACCTAAATTTCCAGCCCCTACTAGTACTATTTCCCAATCTTCATTTAATCCTAATATCCGCTCTAAATTCCTCAGTAAAACAGAAACTTCATACCCTACACCACGACGACCAAACTCTCCGTAGTAGGATAAATCCTTCCGCACCTGAGTGGACGGAATACCTAACATATCTCCTAAATCCTGAGAAGAAATAACTTCTACTTGCTGAGAATCTAGTTTTTGTAAACAACGATAATAAAGTGGTAATCTTTCTATGGTTGTTGCTGGAGTTCTAATTTCCTTCATTGCAATCATTCCTTTCTATTTTTGAACTGTTAACTAGTTATTTTCTTGACTATTGTATAACTTTATTATAATCTTAAAATTAATCCTGGTCAAATGGAGGAGGAAAAAAATGAATTCTAGTTATATTGACCCTATTGCTTTTGAATTAGGTCCTTTAAATATTCATTGGTACGGAATAATCATGGCTACAGCAGTCTTAATCGGATTATTTTTAGCTACTAAAGAAGCCAACAGAAAAAATATTAATCCTGAATTAATCCTTGATCTTGTTATTTGGGGGATTCCCTGTGCTATTATTGGCGCTCGTAGTTATTATGTTATCTTTCAGTGGTCTTATTATAGCCAACATCCCCAAGAAATTATTGCCATTTGGCATGGTGGACTAGCTATTCATGGGGCATTAATTGGTAGTCTACTAGCAGGAATTACCTTTGCCTACCACAAAGGTATCTCCTTTCGTAAACTAACTGATATTACTGCTCCTAGCTTGATCTTAGGTCAAGCAATTGGTCGCTGGGGCAACTTTATCAACCAAGAAGCCCATGGCGGGCCAACTTCTCGCAACTTCTTAGAACAGCTCCAACTTCCCCACTGGATTATAGAACAGATGCAGATTAACGGGATCTACTACCACCCTACTTTTCTCTACGAATCAATCTGGAATCTAGCTATCTTCTTATTTCTATTCTTTTACTGGAAGAAACAAGATTTCTTACAACCAGGGGAAATCTTCTTAACTTATATTGGGCTTTATTCCTTAGGACGTTATTTTATTGAAGGAATGAGAACTGATAGTCTAATGCTAGGATCAATCCAAGTAGCCCAGGTAATCAGTATCTTGATTATTATTGTATCTTTAGGACTAGCCTATTATAATCATCGAGACAAAAGAGTTGAGAATTGATAGTTGAGAATTGATAATTATCAATTCAAGATCTAAACTTTATAATTGCTTATTTATGGTTTTGATTTTGAACTAGCTCACGACTCATAGCACACAGCACATAGCACATAGCTAACAAGCAATAAAGGAGGTTCTTATGAAAAATTATATTACAGATGTTCCCGGAATCAAAGTGGGCCACGCTCAAAATAGACAAGCTAAAACAGGCTGTACTGTCATCCTCACCGAAGACGGTGCTCCAGCAGGAGTCGATGTCAGAGGTTCTGCTCCAGGCACTAGAGAAACTGATCTTCTAAACCCGCTGAACACAGTCCAACAAGCTCATGCTATCTTACTAACTGGAGGTAGTGCCTTTGGCCTTAGTGCTGCTGAAGGAGTAATGACAGCCCTAGAAGAACAAGGTATTGGCTTTGATGTAGGAGTTACTACTGTTCCTATTGTACCTGCTGCTGTACTATTTGATTTAACAGTAGGCAATCCTAATATCCGACCTGATGCTCAAATGGGTCGCCAAGCAGTAGTAAATGCTTCTGCTCAAGAAACTAAATTAGGTAATATTGGGGCAGGAATAGGTTGTACAGTAGGTAATTTACAAGGGATAGAACAAGCTAGCCCTAGTGGACTAGGCAGTGCTAGCCTACAACTAACAGATGATATTTATATTGGGGCTCTAGTTGCTGTTAATGCCTTTGGAGATATCTTAGATACCCAAGGAAATATTATTGCTGGCTGCAAAGATAAAACAGGAGATTTTATTGACACTTACCAAGCTCTACAACAAGAAGAAGAAGCCTCAGGCTTGGCTAAAAATACCACTCTAGGAGTGGTAGCCACTAACGTCCAACTAACTAACACAGAAGCCACTAAAGTTGCTCAAGTAGCTCATAATGCCTATGGTAAACATATTCGACCTGTCCATACTATGTTAGATGGTGATACTATCTTTGCTCTTAGCACCGGTGACAAACAACTAGATATTAATCTCTTAGCTACTGCAGCCAGTCAGGTAATGGGTCAAGCGATTATGAAAGCAATTAACAATTGATAATTTACAGTTAAATTCAAAACCACAAAATGCAAATAATAAAGAATATCTGATTCTATTTAATTCCAAACTCAAATTTTTTAATAAATCACTTTAAACTTTTTGTATCTAATTGGAGATTGATTTATATTTTAATTTTATAATCTTTTGACTTTAATTGTCAATTCTCAATTCTTAATTGTCAATTATCTTTTCACTTCGTGGCACCGCCGACAACGAGCTTCATACTGTTCTTCAGCTCCTACTACTACTACTGGGTCATCAACACGAGCTGGTTGTCCATCAATCAACCGTTGATTTCTAGTAGCAGGATTAGAACACTGAACACATACAGCATGTAATTTAGTTACATACTCTCCCCGGGCCATCAGCTCTGGTAGTGGAGCAAAACCTCTTCCAGCAAAATCAGTATCTAACCCAGCAATGACTACTCTTAAGCCCTGCTTTGCTAATTCATCTGCCAGAGAAACTAATTCGGAAGAAAAGAACTGTCCTTCATCAATAGCCACAACATCTAAAGCTCCTGTCTCCTTCTTAGCTGCAATCCTATCCTTAATCCCTGTTACATCATCTACAATCTGTGCTTCCACAGTGATTCCATTATGAGTAGCAACTTCTGTATCACTATATCGATTATCAATACTTGGCTTAAAGACTAAAACTTCTTGGTCAGCAATCATAGCTCGTTCCACTCGCCGAATCAATTCACTACTTTTTCCCGAAAACATAACTCCAGTAATCACTTCTAACCAACCGGTCTCTACACTACCATAATAGCCATGCACCATAAAAACTCCTTTCTAAAAATTAATCAATTCAAGTTAGCACCTCTTCTATTATAAGATTATATCTAGCAAAAAACAAGGCTAAGTTATTTCGGAAAATATTACAAAATTCAAAATCAAATAAATAACATAAATATGAAATCAAGCAGGACTTTTTTATTTTTCAATTAATTCTAACAAAATACAGCAAAATAAAATCTTATTATAACTAACTACAAAGAGAGGAAACTAACCAATGAATAAATCACTTAAGAATTCTATTACAATTAAAATAGGTTTAACACTATCAATTATCTTAGCAATGATTTTTACATTTGTCGTAATTGATTTTAGACAAGCGCAAATAAATAAAATTCAAAACGAGATGAAAGGAGTTATAACTAATGTCAGTAATAAAATTAACGCTCATAATAAACAAGTAGCTAGTTTACTTAAAACAATGGCTAATTATCAAAAAGTGGGTGGCTTTGGTAATAGAGAAGAAAGTGTAAAATTTTTGCGCAAAATTTTAGAAGATAATACAAAAGTGTATGGTGCTTATTTTATTTATGAATCTAATGCTGATGGACAAGATAGTAAATACCAATCTAGTGGTAAGTATCATAATTCTACAGGCCGATTTGTTGGTTCTTGGGTTCGTTCCAAAGAAGGAATAACCATATCTGACCCAGTAGAAAATGAAGTTTTAGCAGAAAGTCAGTTTTACCAGAATCCAAAGCAAACTGGTAAACTAACTATTACAGAACCTTATATTTATAAAGGAGTAATGATGACCGAAGCAACCTACCCTCTTCAAATCGAAGGCAAATTTAGAGGAATAGTAGGAATAGATCGTAGTTTAAAAAAATTTCAGAAATTATTAAATAATTTAAAATCCTATGCTACAGCAAAATTCTATTTATTGAGTAGTAATAATCAAATAATTGGAACTACTGCTGAAAATAACTTATTGACTAAAAATTTAGCTGAGCTTGATAAGTATAAATCTATTTTTAAACCACTAACTAAATCAAAACAAGTTAAAGTAATTAAAAATGAAAAGTTGGCTAGTTTTGTTGCTTATGCCCCCATAGAAATCGGGGGTTGGAATGTAATAATGACAGTTAAACAAAATGAAGTTTTAGCAGCTGTTAATCAATCAACAGCAACCATGATTAGCTTAGGAGGTTTAGGAATTTTAATCTTATGTGGATTACTTTATTGGCTAATTTCTCGTTCTTTAGATCCATTAATCGAAGCCACAGATTTCGCTCAAGAAATTGCTGAAGAAAACTTGGATATAGCAAAAATGAAAGTGGATTCCCAAAATGAAGTAGGAAAGTTAAAGCAAGCTCTTAATACAATGCATAATAGACTTAAACGACGAATTGATAATTTACGAAGAGAAAGAAATAAAATAGCTCAGTATTTTGAAGTCTCAAAAGTACTGATCTTTAATATTAATCAAGAAGGGAAAATAGTAGAAGTCAATCAGAAAAGTTGTGAAATCTTAGGATATAGAAAAGAAGAACTTCTAGGAAGCCAATGGACAGATTTTGTTGATGAAAGTCAAGAACAAAAAATAACAAAACATTTGGCCTCAACCCCAGCTAATCAAGTTACTTCAATTGATAATTTTCAGTCTGAAATTATAACTAAAACTGGAGAAAGAAGACAAATACTATGGAATAGTAATATCTTAAAAGATGCCCAAGGAAATATTAAAAGAGTTCTCAGCTCAGGCAAAGATATTACCAAATATGAATTATTAAAAGAAGAATTAGAATATAATAAATTGCAAATGCAATTTTTTGCTAATCTATCCCATGAATTAAAAACTCCCTTAAATTTAATCTTTTCCTCCTTACAAGTATTGGATTTACACCACAAAAATAAATTGGAACCGCAAACTTATAAAAAATTAAGTGACTACACAGAAACCATTGAACAGAATAGTTATAGGATGTTAAGGTTAGTTAACAACCTCGTGGATATAACAAAAATAAATTCTAATTCTTTTAATTTGAATTTGAAAAACAGTGATATAGTAGAAATACTTAGGAAAATAACTTATTCAGTTGAAAATTATATAGAAAATAAAGCTAAAGTATTAGAGTTTAATTCAAATATAGAAGAGAAAATAATAGCTTGTGACCCTTTTAGCATAGAAAGAATTATGTTAAATCTACTCTCTAATGCAATTAAATTTACAGAATCAGGAGATAAAATATCAGTCAATTTAGTTGATAAACAGGACATAATTTTAATATCAGTCCGAGATACCGGAATAGGTATTCCCCAGAAAAAACAAAATACAATCTTTAAACAATTTAGACAGGTCAATAAATCCTTTACCCGAAATCATGAAGGAACTGGAATTGGATTAGCTATTGTTAAATTGCTTGTGGAGTTACATAATGGTGAAATCACTGTTAATAGTAAGTACGGAGAATTTACAGAATTTAATATAAAGCTTCCAAAGAAAAAATTAGCAGACTCACCTGACACACAATTTAATTATAAAGCTGATGCTACTAGTGAAATTGATAGAATAAAGGTAGAATTTTCAGACATATATAACTTATAATAATAAGTCAATGCTTCTACTGAGTTATCCAAATAATTATTTTGCGCATAATTATCAGGTAAGTACTAACCACTTGGTTCTAATAGACCTTGAATTGAAGTATAATATCTTTAATTCCTTATTTAACCATATATCTAAGTTAGGATTGATATAAAGTATACCTAGGAATATCTTCTAATTTTTTGTTTCTTCCCTGGCCTAGAAAGAAAAAAGCAGCTATAATTTTGGCCCCTAGATTGGTTACTAACTTAGTTAATTGATTAGTCTGTCTTTGACTTAACTGACGCAGATTAACTACTACTAAATTATCATCAGGATTAATCTGATTATAAGAATAATTTTGTTCTTCATCTAACTCACAGACACTGAATTTTTTACGTAAACCCTTAGCCACTAAATAAGCTAATAGATAATCATCTGCCCTAGTAGTTACTATCCCATCAATCTGACTAACATCTACTTTCTTAGTTATATAGTCTATTAGTTCTCTACTATATTCCTCTATTTCAATAGTAGTAGCTGGAATTTGCTTAGCAGAATTGATTTTAGTTTTAGTAGTGTGTCTGTCTTTAAAATAGCTTAGCTCCTCTCTTACCTGCTGATAGCCTAGCTTATATAATTGCTCCTTCTCTGCTTGAGACAAAGAAAAATCTATTACATTAATATCTACAATCTGAATCGGGATTACATAAGCATCTGTTAACTCAATCTGGCGCACTTCATTAACAGTCATCACCATCTCTACTAAATTAGTTAAATAATCCAATACATTATCGATTACAACAGGTTGATTAGATTCTTTATCTACTAACAGCAAACCTAAAGTAGGTCGCTGTGAAGATACAAAGGTCTGTAACGGTAGATTATTCATCACTCCCCCATCAACATATGAATTTGTTTGATAACTACAAGGAGTATAAAAAATAGGAATACTCATAGCCATTCTTACCGCTTTAGCTACTGAAAGACAAGGACTAGTCTGTTGCGAAAAGACTTTAGCCTTGCGGTAAGTAGCATCTGTAGCTATAATCTTAACTTCTTTATCCAAGTCACTAAAAGTTCGTACCCCTTTAGCCGCTAGTTTCTCCTTCATCCAGTTTAAAAAAGCATCTCCTTTGTATAATCCAAACTGTCTGATTAGTCTAACTAACGATAAATCATCTTTAAAATAAGTTAAGTCTTGGTCAAAAATAACTTGTTTTAAGTTATTACAAGTATATCCTGCCCCATATAAGGCTGCTATAATAGCCCCGGCTGAACTACCAGCAACACTTACAATTTCAATTCCCGCTTCCTCTATCGCTTTCAGTCCACCTAACTGAGCTATTCCTTTAACTCCCCCACCACTGAGAGATAAATTAATTTCTAGTGACATTATATCCCCCTTTCAAACTATTTAAGTAACTATAGCTTAATTGATATAAAGTGTAACTTTACAAATTTACACTTTAATCTCTACAACCTTAAAATTCATTACTGGTAGAAAACATTGATTGTTCTAACTTAAAATCTTTTGGTAACTTTTATAGTTCAATAAAAGTTACTCGAAAAAAAGTTACTTTGTAGCTTTTCCGAAATAGCTGTTGAATTTTTGATAATTACTTTTATAATAACTTATGAGCAAAAATAACTTTAGTTACTAATCAAAAAATAAAATGGGACGCAATTACTGCGTCCGAAAAATTAGTTATTTTATTTTTAAAAATTGATTTAGAGCCTTTAAACAAGCTTTTCCAGTAGCTAAAGCAAGATGATTATCAATATAAGCAGCCCCAACTAAACGTTTTTGGCCCCCAAAATCTCCTGTTTTATATAATATAATCTGAGCGACAATTACTTCCTCATTAATTCCCGTAGTAAAAAGATTCTCGACTCTTAGTTTACCTTCTAGATTAAGATAATCATTAATAATCTTCAACATTCCTTTAGCAACCATAAAAGATAAAGGAACTCCTTCTTCTCCTCCAATCTCTTTTTCTATTAAATTATTATTAATCTCTAACTTAAAGTGACAGATTGGTTGGTTATTTTCTCTATGAATTGAAATAAGTTCAATTTCATCTTGAGTAATAGTTTGGTCTTGGGTATCAATTTGGGCAATACTTATCTTTTTATGACTAACTTCCTGGTCAAGATTAACTAATACCATAGTTTCTATATCTCTAACTATACGTTTAGGCTTTCTCTCTTTATTAGCTATAATATGTATTTCATCAATGGCTGTCTCCCCTGTAATACTACAAGAAATGATTCCTTCTAATTTATTAACTTTCTCCTCTAACTCATTAAACATAAACAACCTCCCCCTTAAGATTTAGTAACTGCTACTTCAGATTTGGAATCATAATCTATAATATTTTCTTTAAAACTATCAGCAAACTCTCCTTGGTTGATTAAATCGATCATTTCCCTAGCAATTTGTGGATCAAATTGTATTTCAGCACAATCCTTAAGCTCTTGTAATACTTCCTCTTTGTTCATAGATGGTTTATAAACCCTTCCTCTAGTCATCACATCAAATGCGTCACAAACTTTTAAAATCCGAGCGCCTAGAGGAATTTCTTCTCCAGCTATTCCTGCTGGGTAACCAGTCCCATCATACCGCTCATGATGATATTTAATTATCTCTAACCCATTATTTAATAAATCAATATCCTTAAGCAGTTGATAACCATAGATTGAATGGTTTTTGATTTTCTCATATTGTTCATCTGTTAATCTACCAGAACATTTTAAGATTTCATCACTGACATTTATCTTTCCAATATCATGAATCTTAGCCATTTGCACAATTTGATTACATTTACCAGGAGATAACTTCATGTTTTTACATAGAATTCTAGTATACTCCGCTACCCGTTTACAATGTCCTTCTGTATAATGATCTTTAGAATCTATTACTTTTAAAAAACTTCTCACAATCTGGGTTGAGTAATTCAATTGTTGTATATTTGAATATAAAAAATCCTTCATTAAATATATAAATAACATACCTAATACTACATATCCTTTACCAAATTTAATATAAATAAAATAAAGAAAAGTACCATACAAATAAGAAATAAATACATTTTTAGATAATTCAAAAAAGTATAATAGAGCAGAGAAATTACTATTTTCACTTTCTATTTTGACCACTAAAAAAACTAAACCATTATTAATTAGAAAATAAACTATAGATGTTAACAATAGAGATAACCAAAAGTAAGAAGTAGAAAAATAACCTTTACTTATCTCAAAAACTAAAGCAGCACACCCTGTTGCTATAAAAAACATAGTTCGGTTAAATATAAATTTATACCAAATGAAATCATTCTTGATTTTATTAATTATCGTCGTAGATAGGAAAGCTACTATACTAGCCCAAAAGGGACCTAAACTTATAATAGCAGGAATTAATACCGGAAGACTAATATGAGTAGTGAGCTTAGTGCTAGTATTGATAAAAGCACTAATATTAGTAATTAAAAATAATAATAAAACAAAAAAAATTACTTCTTTCGTAGATACTGGATCTATGCTAGTTTGATATAAATAGCAAAAGAATAAGCTGAAAATACTGTATTCTACCCCTAAAAACAATTTTAATCTGCGGTTCATTAGTTTCACTCCTTTTAAAATAAAAAGGAATATCTGATGGCCTTAAACTAAATTATTACCAACTAGTAGAGTCAGCTAATGCCATTACAGTAGACAAAATCGTAAAGGCACCTGTCAAAAAAGCAACCCATAACTTTTTACCAAATTTTTTCATAATTATAGCCCCCTTCGCTTAATTATTATTCAACCTAAGCTAAAAAGCTAAACGAAGGTAGGCTAAGCTCGATTGTAAGCTAATCTTTTTTAGCCATCAGATATTCCTTTCATTTCCTATTTCTATGAAATTAAGGATTGTCCTTGTTCTAGTTCGAATCAACATCATAAATTACTACAAATATCTACTTAGTACACTAAAAAATTCCTAGCCTTGCTGGCTAGGAATTTTTTAATGGAATTAATATTTATTTAATATTCTATCATCTATTTTTATAATTTCTCCTGCTTCATAAAACACTCTAGGAACTCGAGAGCCTATTCTACTAACAATTTCATAATTAATAGTATTTATCTTATCACCTAATTCCATTGCTGTAATTTCCTTTCCAATTAAAGTAACAATATCTCCTTGTTTAGCATCTGTACCTGTAACATCTATCATTGTCTGATCCATACAAACACGTCCAATAATTGGATATCTATTACCTTGAAATAAAACATCAGCTTGATTAGATAATAATCTTGGGTAGCCATCATGATATCCAACTGGTAAGGTCCCTACTTTAGTCTGCTCTTTAGTTGTATAAGTACAGCCATAACTAATACAGTTTCCTTTTGGCACTTCCTTAACATTAACAAGTTTAGCCTTCCAACTTAAAGCAGACTTTAAACTGAACTTATCTTTTAACTGAGCCGCCGGATAAAGACCATATAAGATAATCCCCATTCTAATTAAATCAAAATCAGATTGAGAATATTTAATAGTTGCTGCACTATTAGCTGTATGTTTAATTGGAATTTCAATACCTTTCTCTTTAAGTTCAGCTATAATTTGATTAAATTTAACTAATTGTTTTTGAGTATATTGATCATCTTCATCTGCTACAGCAAAGTGAGTAAAAATACCTTCCACTTCTATATTAGATAGTTGTTTTATATTCTTAATTATATCTACAGCTTGGTCTGGTAATATTCCAATCCGACCCATTCCTGTATCAACTTTAATATGAACTTTTACTTCTTCATCTAATTCTTTAGCTTGATTAGATAATTTATGAGCTAAACTAAGAGTATAAATAGTTGGAGTTAATTTGTTCTCTATTACTTGTTTTATTTGATCAGGCATTAAAGTTCCTAAAATTAAAATAGGTACTTTAAACCCCGCTTTTCGCAGTCTAATTCCTTCTTCTACTGTAGCAACTGCTAACCAACTAGCTCCACTTTCAAGAGCTTGTTTAGCTACTTCAATTGCTCCATGGCCATAAGCATCTGCTTTAACAACTGCCATTATTTGAGTATCATCATTTAATTTATTTTGGACCTGTTTAACATTATACTCAATAGCATCTAAGTCTATTTCTAGCCAAGTTGGACGAAAACCAGTGATTTTCATAATTAACCTCCTTAAACCACTAAAAACCTATTTTCTTTTTAAACTTTTTCTTTGCTAGCTGTCATTACTACAGGTCCTGCACAAACTAGTTCACTTTCAGATAAAGTTAAAATATCAATATTAATAATACTTAATCCTATTTTATCTAAAGAAAATCTATAGTTTGATAGTCTTTAAGCACTGCTTTAGGATAATCTCTAACTATTAAAATAAGACTTTAACTCTCCCTTAAGATTCATTCAGATACTAAACTATTTATTTGTCTTAAATCAATTATTCATTAGTATTTGCATCTTGTTGTTTCTGTTCCTTGTCGAAAAATTTCTTAGTTTCTTCAAAGATTACTGGACTTAATGCTAACAATGCAATTAAGTTTGGTATAATCATTAACCCATTCATCGCACTTGCAAGATCCCAAACAACTTCTAGGTTCCCAATTGCTCCAATAAATAAAGCAACAATCCAAACATAACGATAAGGCATAATTACTTTAGGACCAAATAAGTACTCAAAAGATTTTTCCCCATAATAACTCCAAGTTAAAATTGTAGAAAAAGCAAAACAAATTAATCCAAAGGCTACAATCAGGTCTCCAGGTCCTGGTAATCCCAAATTGAATGCCTTAGATGTTAATTCTGCTCCTGTTTCTCCAGAAGTCCAAGCACCACTCATAACAATAACTAAAGCTGTCATTGTACAAACGACAATTGTATCTAGGAACCCACCTAACATACCTACAATTCCCTGCTTAACTGGCTCTTCAGTTGTAGTAGCAGCGTGAGCAATAGCAGCACTACCAAGACCAGCTTCATTAGAGAATACACCTCGAGATACACCAAAGCGGATTGCTTGAGTTATTGCTGCCCCTGCAAAACCACCTGTAGCAGCATGACCACTAAAAGCACTATTGAAAATCAAAGAAAATGCTGAACCTATCTGTTCAATATTAGCTAGGATAATAACTATACTACCTAGTACATAAATAGAAGCCATTAGAGGAACTAATTTTCCTGTGACTTCAGCAATTCTTTTAATTCCTCCAATAATCACTATATAAGTCAAAACTGCTAAAATAATTCCAGTTCCCCAATAAGGAAAACCAGTAGCCTGTTCAACAGCTCTAGCAACTGAATTGGACTGTACTGTATTTCCAATACCAAAGGCAGCAACTCCAGCAAATAAAGCAAAAGCTCCACCTAGCCAATTCCATTTCTCTCCCATCCCGTTTTTAATATAATACATTGGCCCACCAGCAAATTCTCCAGTATCTTCACTTTTAGCTCTATATTTTACTGCTAAAACAGCTTCTCCGTATTTAATAGCCATTCCAAATAAAGCTGTAATCCACATCCAAAAAACTGCTCCAGGACCTCCTAAAAAGATAGCTGTACCTACACCAGCAATATTACCAGTTCCTACTGTAGCTGCTAGTGAAGTCATCAATGCCTGAAATGGAGTAATATCCCCTTCACCTTTTTGTTTTTCTTTATCTCTTCCTGCCATGAGCATCTGAAAAGCATACTTAAGTTTAGTAATTGTTCTAAATTTCAATCCTAAAGTAAGATAGATTCCAGTACCTACAAGAAATACTAGCATATAAGGACCCCACATCAAATCACTAATTGAATTAACAATCTGCTGGAATAAATCCATTTATTAATACCTCCTTATTAATACTCTTCTAACTATTTTAAATTTTCAGATTTTTTATATAATCTTATTAAAAGGCGGAGTATTATTTACTCCGCCTTTTAAAATCAAAATTACTCTTCTAAAAGTTTCTGTGCATCATAACAATCTAAATCATAAACTTCAGCTACTCCTTTATAAGTCACTTTACCTTCATATACATTTAATCCTTTTAATAATGCCGGATCATCTAATAGTGCATCTTTATATCCTTTATTAGCAAGATCAATTGCATAAGGTAAAGTTACATTTGTTAAAGCATAAGTAGAAGTTCTAGCTACTGCTCCTGGCATATTCGCTACTGAGTAATGAACTACTCCATGCTTAGTAAATACAGGATCATCATGAGTTGTTGGATAAGTAGTTTCTACACAACCACCTTGGTCAATAGCTACATCTGTAATTACTGCTCCTTCTTTCATATCCTTAATCATATCTTCTGTAACTAAGCTAGGTGCCTTAGCTCCAGGAATTAAAACAGCACCTACTACTAAATCTGCTTCTGTTACTTCTTCGTAAATATTATACTTATTAGACATTCTAGTTTTTACATCTCCATGGAAGATATCATCTAAATATCTCATTTGGGCAGGGTCTACATCCATAATTGTTACATCTGCTCCTAAACCATGTGCCATCTTAGCAGCATTTACTCCTACAATTCCTCCACCAATAACTACTACTTTAGCTGGACTTACACCAGGAACTCCACCAAGTAATACTCCTCTTCCTCCTTTTGGCTTTTCTAAAAACTTAGCTCCTTCTTGAGTAGCTAATCTACCTGCTACCTCACTCATAGGAGTTAGTAATGGTAAAGAACCATCTTCTAATTCAACAGTTTCATAAGCGATAGAAACAATATTTTTCTCTCTTAAAATTTTAGTCAATTCTTCTTCAGCTGCTAAGTGTAAATAAGTATATAAAATCTGTCCTTCTTTAAATAAATCATATTCTTCTGGTAGTGGTTCTTTAACCTTCATAATCATATCAGAATCTGCAAATAATTTTTCTTTGTCCGCTTCAATTTTAGCTCCTGCTTCTACATAATCCTCATCTAAAATACCAATACCTACTCCTGCCTCTTTTTCAATAATTACCTCATGTCCCTCCCCAGTTAATGCCTCTACTCCTGGTGGAGTAATTCCTACTCTGTTTTCATTATTCTTAATTTCTGCTGGTACTCCAATAATCATTATTAATTCCCCCTTTAATAAATTAATAAAACTTAATCACATTGATAAATACTTACAGCTTAATAAAATTATAACTTTATATAAAATAGTATCATTTAGATACTATTAATTATCTAAAAAATATTCTGAATATTAATAATAATTTTATGATGATAAATATTTTGAAATTATTAAGTTGAATTTAAATTACAAAAGGGTTATAAAATTATTTGATTATAGAGAATATATTTTAAAGAAAAATTGATAAGCTAATAAGAGTAGTTGCTTATAGGAAGGATTGTAGAATTATAGGTTTTATTTTGTTCTGTCCTATAATAGAGTTTCAATATTATAATAAGAAATCCTGCTTATTTTTTTTAATTATTTTTCTCACAAATTAGTCACTACTAAATGGAGTTTATTATTGATAGAAAATATTAAATACTTTATAATTAGAACAAATTTTACTATTTGAAGTTTAATTCTATCCCTCCTTTCTTGATTATTAACATCTATTCTAAATCTTTAAATAGTTAAACAACATCAAATAATAATTTATGCTGAAAAATTATTATTGTCTACTTTATTATCAAAATAGTCTTGAGTTAAGTTTACCACTACTCCTGAAAGACCTAATAAAGCTATTAGGTTAGGAATAATCATTAAAGCATTTGCCACATCAGAAATAGACCAAATTAACTCTAATTTACTAGTAGCTCCAATAAAAATACAAGCTAAATATATAATTTGGAATGGCTTAACCGCTTTAACACCAAATAAATACTCTGTACATTTTTCACCGTAAAAACACCAGCTTAAAGCTGTAGAATAAGCAAAGAAAATAATGCCAATCCCAATAATTAATCCACCAGGTCCAGGAATTCCAACAGTAAAAGCTTTAGTGGTTAGTTCTGCTCCAGTTAATCCCGAATCCCAAACACCAGTAATTACAATGGCTATAGTAGTTAAACTACAAACTACAATTGTATCTAAAAAAGTTCCTGTCATTGCAATTAATCCCTGACGTACTGGACTACTTGTTTTGGCAGAAGCATGAGCAATAGGAGCACTACCTACACCTGCTTCATTAGAAAACACACCTCGTGAAATTCCTTTTTTAATAGCCATCATTACAGTAGCTCCTGCAAATCCTCCAGCAGCTGATTGACCAGAAAAAGCAGATCTGAAAATTAAAGTAATAGCTTCTGGTAACTGGCCTAAATTACTTAAAATGATATACAAAATTGATAAGATATAAATAGCACTCATCAAAGGAACAACTTTACTAGCAACTTTAGCTATCCTTTTAATTCCACCTAGAATTACCAGTCCAATCAAAAAGGATAATATTATCCCGGTTACCCAAGCAGGAAGACCAAAATTTGCTTGCAAAGCATCAGCCATTGAATTAGCCTGAACAGTAGCACCGATTCCAAAATAAGAAACCATTATCCCACAAACAGCAAAAAAATAGGAGAGAGGCTTCCAATTCTCTCCTAAACCTCGTTGAATATAATACATTGGCCCCCCTGACATCTCTCCTTCATCATTTTGCACCCTATACTCTACTGCCAAAACCCCTTCAGCATATTTAGTAGCTATCCCAAATAAAGCTGCTATCCACATCCATACAGCAGCACCTGGTCCACCAATTGCTATAGCTGTTGCTACTCCTGCTATATTACCTGTACCAATGGTAGCAGATAAAGCAGTTGCTAGAGCAGAAAAACCTGATACGTCTCCTTCTTCATCATCATCTTCCTGTGAAAAAATTAATTTAAAAGACGTAGTAAGAGCAGTTATACTTTTGCCTTTTAAACGTACAGTAAGATAAACTCCTGTCCCTACTAATAAAACCAACATGGGTGGTCCCCAAACTATACTACTTGCCTGAGTAAAAAAAGCTAATAATTGTTCTTGCATTTCATTTTCCTCCTCGTTTAAATTTTTACTATCCCTCCTCATTATAGTATAATAAACAACTATAGTCAATAATCTAATACATAAATGTCAATTAATAACAAGAATGATATAATAAATTTAAATAGATACTCTTTAATTATAAAATTTATAACCCAAAATTCTATTTTACTTAGCTGATAAATCCATTCTCTTTTAGAACTTCCATAGCTTCTTCTTCATCTTCACTAGCTACCATTACTACAGGTCCTGTACAGCCCATACCACTTTCAGCGTAAATATCTTCTTGCCATAATGCATGTACTGCATCGTCTAAAGTTAAAATATCAATTCCTGAAATTTCTTCATCTACTGTTTTAGCTGGCGGAGCTGAAACTTCTTCAGTAGATGAATCATTACTGCTTTCTATATCAGCGATAATATCCTCTAGACCTGCCTTGTTAACTGCTTTAAATTCTTCTTGAGCTAGCTTAGTAAGTCCACCTTGCGCTGCATCAGCAGCATATCTAATTGCCCCTGCAATTACTGGAGCACCTGAAGCACGAGAAATAATATTAATAATCTGATCATAATCTTCTCCAACTCCCGGACCATAACCATAACCTAATGATTCATAGCTACCTCCAGTAGTGAAAGCACCAAATACTTTCATTAATAAATTACCAGTTAAAGTATCAGTTACCATTATATCAGCTGAACCTTGTAATAAGTCATTACCACGCATGACACAACCACCATCAGCCCGAACTGTCTGAGCAAAGTTGATATCATAACCATTATCCTGTAATTCTTTAAGAGCTTGCTCTACTTGGCGAGCCCCATCAACATTTAAGATACCTACAGATGGATTTTGATTTCCTATTGCCTTAGCAGCAATAATACCGTATAGAGCATTCTTAACCATAGCAGTAATCCGGTTAGTAGCCGAAGTACCAGTAGAAGTAGCTAGTAACATTTCTTGACCTAGGCCAGGAGTTATAATTCTTCCTACTGTAGAAACACCAATTGGGAAATTAAAGTGATTAGTTACGCAAGCATCTATTTCTCCAGCTTGTAATAATTCTTCCATTTTGTCATGTGCTGTTTCTTCACAATCTGTCTTATGAATTATCTCTAAATCTGTATCAGCCTTAGGCCCAATTAACTTTACTTCCAGATCAGAATGTTTTTCAGCTGCTAATTCTGCTCCTTTGACAACTTCAGCAACACCATGCTCACTTCCTAAAGTAGTTATTCCTACCTTAGTTTTTGCTCCATATTCACCTGATTCAAGTGCATCAGCTAGTTGATTAAACACTTGGGCAACTTGTTGTTTAGATTGCTTAGTAGCCATTTTGTCACCTCCTATGATTTTGTTTTATTTATTCCTCTTCTAATAAAGAATCAGCTAGATTACGCATTGCATCTGCTACAATACCTTTAATCTCATCTTCACTAACGCTTTCTCCTTGACTTTCTTGACCAGTATTCTTCTCCATAATAAAGGATACTCCATCAAATAAGTTAGTCATTCTACCTAAGAATAGGCTCCCTTTACCAATAATCATTGCTCTTTCTAGTTCACCATTAGCCATCATTTCATGTGCATGACCAATAAAGGGAACTCCTGATGGAATATGACCTTGCGTAGGAGCAAAACCAACCATCCCATGCTCAGCAACAAAGTTCATTAAATCTTTTTTCTCTAAATCTCCTCGTTTAACACCTAAAGCAGCAATCATTTTATAATTTGAGGCTGGTACGTCTCCTGCTCCAGCTGGTTCAGTAATTTCTGGATTTTGCATCTCTACAGAATACTTATCAATATCAGTAATACTTAATCCTATTTCGTCTAGGGGATTAGTAACTAAAGAGGAAATTACTGCTTGCGGAGCTGAACCTGTATCTACTGTATGTCGTCCTATAGCATCTGTTCTAATAACTGGACTTGCTCCATCATCTTGGCTAACTAACACAGCAAATCCTCCTAAACAATCTTCCATGATAGGCATTTCTTGATCTACATGATCTTTACCATTCATCCCTAACTTCGCTGTAGAACCTCCTCCTACTACTGCTACATTATCAAAGATACCAGATTTAACTAATCCAGCTGCATGTACTAAACCATGAGTAGGTCCAGCACAGAAACTTCGCGTATCAGAACCAGTAGCTTGCTTACAACCAGCCATTTCAGCTATTGCTTTCGCAAAGTTACCACCACCACGCTGGTTGACATCACCACATGCTTCTTCTGATACTTCAATTACATAATCTACTTCTTCTAAATCAATTCCTTCTTGCTTACCTAAATGTAACATAGAAAGTACTCCGGAAGCTTTAACTACTGTATTTTCTAACATAGTATGAGCTGATAAGTTAACATCTGTATCATGTGCTTGCTTGACACAACCTACCAATTTTTCATCTAAGTATAAAGGTTCAGCAGTATGCCCATCTACTAACTCTTGAATGGAGTCAACTTCTGTCCCTTTAATCTGTTCTATATAATCTTTGGCTAATAAGTTATGGTCTGCTAATTTATCTTTTATATCTAAAGCAAACTCTTCTGTTAACTTAACTAAATCAAAACTATCTGCTATCTTTAGCAAACCATAAAATTCATCTTCAGGCATAATCTCGCCCCAGTCACTAAAGCGCTTAGCATCTTCAACAGTATTCTCATACCAAGGTCTCTCTATCTCATCTAAATCTTCTACTGATATATTTCCAATATAAGATTGATTTGGCCCATAACCTACTACATCTTCATAACTTCTTAAAAATTCAGGTGCTTTAGCTAAATACTCACTATCAGAATTCTGTGCTCTTTCTGATGTTTGGGTAGATCCATGTTGTAATAAAGTATTAGCAGCATGAACTAATACATAACTACTGCCCTTTAAAACTGCTTCACTCATATTGGCCACCTCCACTTGTATTAATTGATAATTAATAATGTATAATTTATAGTTGAAACCATAAAATAAAGCCTTTTTAACCCAATAGTATATAAAGCATTATAGAGATTTTGAATTTAACTGTAAACCGTACATTGTACACTTTAAACTAAGTAAGCAACTCCACTCTATTGAGTGAAGCTGCTTATTTTTAAGTTACTAAATATGCTTCTTAATTTCTTCTTCAATCTCTTCAGCTGTTAAGTCATCACCACTTAGGTGCTCTACTTTTTCTCCATCAACATAAAATACCATAGATGGTAAGCCCATAACCTGCTGGCTCATAGCTAGCCGACGATTCCCTTTGATCTTCAGCTTACAGAATTTCATATCATCTTCATACTTTTCAGCCAACTCTTCAACTTGAGGCATTAATTCCATACATCTGTCACAGCCTTCACCCCAATAGTCTACCATTACTGGCCCCTCTACCTCTAATACTTCCTCTTCATAATTTTCCTTATCAACTTTAATCATTACTCTCAGCTCCTTTCAAGTTTATAAGTTTAAGCTTGATTTAAGTTAACTCAAGCTGATTAGCTATATAATTTCTTCTATTTCAGTTTCTGTAGGTTGAGCAATCTTAGCTACAACCTCACCATCTTGAATCTTCAGTAAAGTTGGAACTTCAGTTACATCATACCGATTAGAAATCCGAGTATTCTTATAAGTATCTATCTTAACTAACTTAACACCTTCAGCTTCTAAATCAATATTTTCTAACTTACCTGTCATTTCTAAACTTGCCTCATTAGTAGGACTCCAGAAAGCTACTAATACATCTTCTTTAGCCCCTAATACATTTTCTTGCCAATACTCTTCTTCTTCAATATATCCTCCAGCAGCAGCTGCAGTTGTAGCACCATCAGCAGCCGAAGTTACAACTTGCCGTAAGAATTTATCTCTTACATCACCAGCTGCATAAACACCTGCTAGACTTGTTTCTAATTTATCATTAGTCTTAATATATCCCTTATCTGTTAATTCAACTGTTCCTTCTAAAAAGTCTGTTCGTGGAACTCGACCAATGAAGATAAAGATACCATCACAAGAAAAGTCAGTCTTTTCTCCTGTCTTAACATTTTTAAGTACAGCTGTATCTACTAATCCATCTCCTTTAACTTCTTCTAAGGTAGAATTCCAAACAAATTCAATCTTATCATTATCATATGCTCTTTCTTGATAGATCTTATCAGCATCCATAATTCCTTCATCATGAATCACAATCACAGTTACTTTACTAGCAAACTTAGTTAAATACAATGCTTCTTCTATAGCTGAATTACCATTACCAACAACTACAACTTCCAAATCAACAAAGAAGTCGGCATCACAGGTAGCACAATAAGAAACTCCCTTACCTTTAAATTCCTCTTCTCCAGGAACACCTAACCTTCTTGGTTCTGCTCCTGTAGCTACTATTACACTTTTGGCCTGATATTCTGTCCCGTCTTTAGCTTTAACAGTCTTTATAAAGTCATCACCTTTAATTTCTTCCGCTTCAGCTTGCTTAATTTCAGTCCCAAACTTTTTAGCGTGCACTTCAAAATTCTCCATTAATTCAGGAGCACTAGTCTCCGGTACCCCAGGATAATTTTCCATTTCTTCGTAAGTGGAAACTTGCCCACCTAGTTGACTATTTGTTTCTAATAATACTGTATTAAGTTTAGATCGTGAGGAATAAAGTCCTGCTGCTAATCCTGCTGGTCCTCCACCAATAATTAATACATCGTATTCTTTAGACATTACTTATTACCTCCTCAGCAACTATCGCAACCTTATAAATAATAGGCAGTAATATTACTGCCTATTATTTAATCTTACTCTTCTTCAGCACCAAATACAGTCTGCCCATCTATCTCAGTTTTTAATGCCTGCAAAGCCTTTTCTACTATTTCTCTACGAATCTGTTTCTCAGCTTCAGATTTTTTCTCTGGATTTCCTAGTGGATGAGGAATAGCTACTGCAGGAACTATTCTATTTGCTCCTACAGTTTTAGAAATTGGAACAACTGTTGCTACATGTACTACTGGTAAACCAGCTCTTTCTATCTCTTTTACCATCGTTGCACCGCAACGAGTACAAGTACCTCAAGTAGAGGTTAATACTACTGCCTGAACCCCATCATTAATTAAATTTTCAGCAATTTCTTGAGCGTAAGCTTTAGCATTAGCTACTGCAGTTCCATTACCAACTGTAGAATAATAAATTTCGTGTAATTCTCCAATTACTCCTTCGTTCTCTAAATCTTTCATTACATCAACTGGAAGAACCCGGTTAGGGTCTTCATTAGCATACACAGGATCATAACCACCGTGGGCTGTCTCGTAAATTTCTGAAATATTATATTCCCCATATTTAGAAGCACTGGAGGATTCTATTCGATCTGGATTGCCTTCTGGCACAATCCCTCCTGAAGTAACTAAAGCTACTTTAGCATTAGTTAAATCCTCTATTGGACTAACTGGCTCTACCTGATCAAAATCAGGCATTGGATATTCAGTTTTATACTCTTCATCATTAATTTTCTCAATTAACATTTCTACTGCTCTAGCAGAACCTCTTTTCTCTGCAAAAACATTCTTTCGTATCCCACAAGGCATATATCCTTCTTCTTCTGGTCGACCTAACTCACCATCTTGTTCAGCGTAACTTTTAATCAATTTGACCATATCTGGAATAGCTTCTCTCATTCCAGCAGCAGAATCTGATGTTTCAATTATATAAGCATAGTTTCTATACATTTCATAACCTGGATTTTCAGGATACATAGCCGAAATCACTGGAATATCCAATTCATCAAAAGCTAACTCAGCTACGCCACCACAAGCCATACCATAACGTCCAGCATTAAAAGCTGGGCCTGCTAATACTAAATCTGGTTCTACTTCTTCTAATACTTCTTTAATCTTAAGCTTAGCCTCTTCAGTATTCTCATTAAAATAATCATCTCCACATATAATAGTCTTAACAATTTCTCCAGTATCTTTTAGACCAGCACTAATTCCATTCCCTGGTCCTACTGCTCCTTCTTCAATCTGTGGTGGAATATTAGCTTTTTCCTCTCCCCCAATTTGACCAAAAAACTGATTTATATAATGAACTATACGTAAAGACATTACTCTCCCCCCCTTTTTTTTAATTCTAACTAAATTTACTTATAGAAATTGACAATACATCTCTCGATATTTTTTAACTTCCTCTACTATATCATCTACTTCTAAAACCATCTCCATCATACTTATTTGTTCTTCATAAACATCTTCATTTATTTCTTCTTTAACTTCTGGCTCTAAAATATGATACACTCTGAGTCCTAACTGGACCCCTGCTAATGGACCTGCAAAAGTTGGATCGCCATTCGTTACCGTTTCAGCAGCTAAACCAGATGCTTCTGCTTCAGCTCCTCCTAAGATAACTATTACATTTTCTTCTCCATGCTCTTCAGCGATCTCCTTAACTCTCTTTTGATTCTCTAGGTCCATAGCTCCTGCAGCCGTTCACACAAAACATTCTGTTGAACTAAAAACCACTTCAGCACCTGTTGTTTCAATACATTCTTGAATAGCAGGTCCTGGAATACCATCTCGATCTCCAATAATTACTACTTTCTTATCTTCTAACATTAATTCCACCTCCACTTAACTTATTTTTAATATCCTCTAGCAGTTATGTTATATTTTTATAAAAACTGACAATACTTTTCTCGATACTTTTTAACTTCCTCTCTTATGTCATCCACTTCTAAAACCATCTCCATCATACTTATCTGTTCTTCATAAACTTCTTCATCTATTTCTTCTTTAACTTCTGGCTCTAAAATATGATAAACTCTGAGTCCTAACTGGACTCCTGCTAATGGACCTGCAAAAGTTGGATCGCCATTCGTTACCGTTTCAGCAGCTAAACCAGATGCTTCTGCTTCAGCTCCTCCTAAGATAACTATTACATTTTCTTCTCCATGCTCTTCAGCGATCTCCTTAACTCTCTTTTGATTCTCTAGGTCCATAGCTCCTGCAGCCGTTCACACAAAACATTCTGTTGAACTAAAAACCACTTCAGCACCTGTTGTTTCAATACATTCTTGAATAGCAGGTCCTGGAATACCATCTCGATCTCCAATAATTACTACTTTCTTATCCTCTAACATTATTTTTCCCCCTTATGATTTATTTTTAATATCCGCGCGCAGTTAAATGACCAAAGCCAAGTTCATTAGTAGCTCCTGTAATAGCTTGTAACTCAACTGTAATTCTTCCATCTTCATGTAAACTACCATCAAAACCTCCAGCAACTACATCTGCAAATTTCTGGCGCCCAATTGTCTTTTCCATAGCAGACAAAGTAACCGTTTCATTAGCATTACCAGCTGTTACTACTGCATCTGCTTTTGGGTCAGCATCTGCTAATGACTGAGACGAGCCATCTCTTCCTGCATATTCATCAGTTGTTAGAACTGTTTTTATTCCCTTTTCCTCTAATTTAACACAGTTCATAATTAAGTCAGCATCAGGATTACCAAAGCCTTCTTGAGAAATTATTGCTGCATCTAATCCTAATTGTTCTGCTAATTTAGCAGCATAATTTGAAGACTTTTCTTTATCACCTAATGTTACATTCTCATTAGTGATTATAACTCCCATGAAATTATACTTTTCTCCCTGATGTTTGTATAGATCCTCAATGATTGGATTATTTTGATGCACATAAGTAGCATTTTTATCACAAGCAGACACACAATTACCACTTATAATTGCCCCATCCATTATTTCAGTTGGAGAAATTAATGTTGGTAAAATTTCCTTAGCATCTACTCCATATACATAAGTATCATGCAGTAACCCTTGAGTCTGTAACATATAAATATAACCTACTCTAGGTAAATCTGGATATTCAGTAATAGCTTCAGGTATTGGCTTATGCTCAAACTCTTCTATTTCATCAGGTTCTAAGTCCTTAGCTAATTGTCCAATATAATTGGCTACTTTAAATCCCATTATTCTTACAACTTCTTCATGTTCATGCTGTTCTATATCGTCAATTACTTCACAAGTAACCACAATATTATTTAATTTAGAAAATGGAGTATAGTCAGCTCCTGGACCAGACATATCAATAATTCCCTCTTGAAAACCTACTATTTTACCTGTCGTTACTACTCCAACTCCCTTTAAAGCATGAGTTCTTCCTGAACCTACTATATCTTCTTCAGCCATTACCCCAGGAAAGATACCACCTGTTCCTTCAACTTTTACTCTAGGTTCAATTACATCTTTAACTGGAATAATCCTAACACTATCACCTGGTTTAGCTAATTCAATATCTAAAGACTTAATTCTATTATCAATAGTTATTTCTTCAAGTAATTGATCTTTATTAACTGTCAGAACACCATTATTAACTTTTGTTGTTTCTCCAAATTGAACATCATTAATGTGAATCTTTCCTAATTCTAACTTCACTATCTTCCCCCCCCTTTATCTTTTTTTGTTTATCACTAAATTTTTAATCAAAATCTTCATATTAAACTTATCAAAAGCTAAATTTATCACCCCCTTTCCGAAACTATCTTAAATTTCTTTTAGACCACTCTGTAATAAAGTAAAATCTATTGTTTGATAATCAACAAGAATTGACTTAGGATATTCTTTTAAAGTCATAGTATGATTTTTTTTAAACTGCTTTACCTTTATTATTGCAGATTCTATTGTTTTTAATGAATCATAATCTAATTTATTTTCTTGCTTATCATCTGTAACTTCTTGCAAAATTATAGATTTATATGGACTTTGAACTGGTTTTACACTTCCGCTTAGTGGGTGCGTTATTAATTTATATCCTACATGAATCATATCTCTAGCTGATTTCATTACTTCATCCAAAGTATTACAGTATTCAATATTAAATTCTATATTTTCTTGAACTAAGGGATTATTTGTTACTATTGTATATCTCACTAGTCTCCCTCCTTATAAATTATCAAAATATTATAAATTGTAAGAATATTATAGATAAAAAATTAGGACAGAGAGAACTAATTTAATAATTAGTTCTCTCTGTCCTAATAATTTAGTCCAGATCTTGTCCTCTTAAGGTCTTTGTACCTGAGAGTTTAAGGAATAATTAAATTTCCTTTTGCCCCTTCGGTGTCCAAACATTGGATCTCTCCCTTAAGATTCATCCAAGTTTAATTTTTATTTTAAAATGAAAGTTATAACTAAATTTCAAGTTTTTCAATTATATTATAACTTTCATTTTATAAAATGTCAATGAATTCACACTATTATAATCATGATTACCAATCCGTCCGGAGTGCACCATCTTACCTAATGTCCGTCCATCTCAGGGCTGGTGACTCCTTCTATAGCATAGACAAAAACATTAGGATTTAAAATCTATGCCAGAGCTTGAAGTTTTCACAAAACCTATATATTAAGATTCATTCGGATACTAAACTATTTATTTGTCTTAAATCAATTATCCATTAGTATTTGCATCTTGTTGTTTCTGTTCCTTATCGAAAAATTTCTTAGTTTCTTCAAAGATTACTGGACTTAATGCTAATAATGCAATTAAGTTTGGTACAATCATTAACCCATTCATCGCACTTGCAAGATTCCAAACAACTTCTAGGTTCCCAATTGCTCCAATAAATAAAGCAATAACCCAGGCATAACGATACGGCATAATTACTTTAGAACCAAATAAATACTCAAATGATTTTTCCCCATAATAACTCCAAGTTAAAATTGTAGAAAAAGCAAAGAAAATTAATCCAAAGGCTACAATCAGGTCTCCAGGTCCTGGTAATCCCAAATTGAATGCCTTAGATGTTAATTCTGCTCCTGTTTCTCCAGAGGTCCAAGCACCACTCATAACAATAACTAAAGCTGTCATTGTACAAACGACAATTGTATCTAGGAACCCACCTAACATGCCTACAACTCCCTGCTTAACTGGCTCTTCAGTTGTAGTAGCAGCGTGAGCAATAGCAGCACTACCAAGACCAGCTTCATTAGAGAATACACCTCGAGATACACCAAAACGGATTGCTTGAGTTACTGCTGCTCCTGCAAAACCACCTGTGGCAGCATGACCACTAAAAGCACTATTAAATATCAATGAAAATGCTGAACCTATCTGTTCAATATTAACTAGGATAATAACTATACTACCCAGGACATAAATAGAAGCCATTAGAGGAACTAACCTTTCTGTGACTTCAGCAATTCTTTCAATTCCTCCAATAATCACTACATAAGTCAAAACTGCTAAAATAACTCCAGTTCCCCAATAAGGAAGACCAATAGCCTGTTCAGCAGCTCTAGCAACTGAATTGGACTGTACTGTATTTCCAATACCAAAGGAAGCAACTCCAGCAAATAAAGCAAAAGCTCCACCTAGCCAATTCCATTTCTCTCCCATCCCGTTTTTAATATAATACATTGGCCCACCAGCAAATTCTCCAGTATCTTCACTTTTAGCTCTATATTTTACTGCTAAAACAGCTTCTCCGTATTTAATAGCCATTCCAAATAAAGCTGTAATCCACATCCAAAAAACTGCTCCAGGACCTCCTAAAAAAATAGCTGTACCTACACCAGCAATATTACCAGTTCCTACTGTAGCTGCTAGTGAAGTCATCAATGCCTGAAATGGAGTAATATCCCCTTCACCTTTCTGTTTTTCTTTATCTCTTCCTGCCATGAGCATCTGAAAAGCATACTTAAGTTTAGTAATTGTTCTCAATTTTAATCCTAAAGTAAGATAGATTCCAGTACCTACAAGAAATACTAGCATATAAGATCCCCACACAAAACCACTAATTGAACTAACAATTTGCTGAAACAATCCCATTTAATAATCCCCCCTTATTAATTTTTAATTATCTCAAATTTTAATATTTTTTAAAATATTCAGATCTTTTACCTGTATAATTTGTAAAATTATAAAATATAAAATGCTATTTTGCAATTAAAAAGGCGGAATAAACCAACTCCGCCTTTTTCTTATAACCTAACTTACTCTTCACTTACTCTTCTAAAAGTTCTTTAGCATCATAACAATCTAAATCATAAACTTCAGCTACTCCTTTATAAGTCACTTTACCTTCATAGACATTTAATCCTTTTAATAATGCTGGATCATCTAATAGTGCATCTTTATATCCTTTATTAGCAAGATCAATTGCATAAGGTAAAGTTGCATTAGTTAAAGCATAAGTAGAAGTTCTAGCTACTGCTCCAGGCATATTCGCTACTGAGTAATGAACTACTCCATGCTTAGTAAATACAGGATCATCATGCGTTGTTGGGTAAGTAGTTTCTACACAACCACCTTGGTCAATAGCTACATCTGTAATTACTGCTCCTTCTTTCATATCTTTAATCATGTCTTCAGTAACTAAGCTAGGTGCCTTAGCTCCAGGAATTAAAACAGCACCTACTACTAAATCTGCTTCTGTTACTTCTTCGTAAATATTATACTTATTAGACATTCTAGTTTTTACATCTCCATGAAAAATATCATCTAAATGTCTCATTCGTGCAGGATCAATATCCATAATTGTTACATCTGCTCCTAAACCATGTGCCATTTTAGCAGCATTTACTCCTACAATTCCTCCACCAATAACTACTACTTTAGCTGGACTTACACCAGGAACTCCACCAAGTAATACTCCTCTTCCTCCTTTTGGCTTTTCTAAAAACTTAGCTCCTTCTTGAGTAGCTAATCTACCTGCTACCTCACTCATAGGAGTTAGTAATGGTAAAGAACCATCTTCTAATTCAACTGTTTCATAAGCAATAGAAACAACATTCTTTTCTCTTAAAGCATCAGTCAATTCTTCTTCAGCTGCTAAGTGTAAATAAGTATATAAAATCTGTCCTTCTTTAAATAAATCATATTCTTCTGGTAGTGGTTCTTTAACCTTCATAATCATATCAGAATCTGCAAATAATTTTTCTTTGTCCGCTTCAATTTTAGCTCCTGCTTCTACATAATCCTCATCTAAAATACCAATACCTACTCCTGCCTCTTTTTCAATGATTACCTCATGTCCCTCCCCAGTTAATGCCTCTACTCCTGGTGGAGTAATTCCTACTCTGTTTTCATTATTCTTAATTTCTGCTGGTACTCCAATAATCATTGTTAATTCCCCCTTTTTAATAGTTTTATATTTATATACAATGTAAATACATTTAAATTTAAAATAAATTATCACAATTTCACCTAAAAGCTAAAAAATTTATGATTTTATATTCAATACGCCTCTATTGTAACAAAGGTAATTACTCATGTCAATTATATGTTAACTATATATCATAATAATAAATAATTCTTGACTTATTAAGATTAGACACCTATCATCAACAGTGTAAAGTTATAAAGTTAACATAAATCTTACATATAAAAGAAAAAAAAGGGGGGGGTATATCATAAAATATAATTTAATATTAAACAAGGATTAACGTATTAGCTTTAAATTTCTAATAGCTTAAAAACTACTTTATAATATTAGCCTTCTAGCTTTTTAAGCTAGAAGGCTAATATATCAATATATATCTTTTTACTTATTTTTTAAAGTACTCTACTCCTGCCTTGAATATCTGCTGATCCATATCACCTATTATATTCTTGGCTACATGATTACCAATCCGTTCAGAGTGGGCCATCTTACCTAATACCCGTCCATCAGGACTGGTGATTCCTTCTATAGCATAGACAGAACCATTAGGATTGAAATCTATACCAGAGGTTGGCGTTCCCGCAAAATCTACATATTGCGTTGCTACTTGGCCATTAGCAAGTAACTCCTCTACCAGCTCCTCACTGGCTACAAAACGTCCTTCACCATGAGATAAAGGTATTGTATGAATATCTCCTACATCTACATTAGTTAACCAAGGAGACTTATTGGATACTATTCTTGTATTTGCAGCACAGGAAACATGGCGTCCTATCTGATTATAAGTTAATGTTGGGGCCTCATCTGTTAGCTCTCTGATTTCTCCATAAGGTACTAAGCCTAATTTGATTAAGGCCTGGAACCCATTGCAAATACCAATCATTAACCCATCTCTGTTATTTAATAAATCCCTTACTGCTTCTTTTATCTTAGGATTTCTAAAGACTGTTGCTATAAATTTACCTGCCCCTTCAGGTTCATCTCCTGCACTAAATCCTCCTACTAAAGAAACTATTTGCGATCTTTTTATTGCTGCTGCCAGATCCTCTATTGACTCTTCTATCTGATCTGGTTGTAAGTTTTTAAAGATTAATGTTTCCACATCAGCTCCTGCTTGTTCAAATTGTCGTGCTGTATCATACTCACAGTTTGTCCCAGGAAAGACAGGTATTAAAACCTGTGGTTGGGCTACTTTATTCTGACAGGCAGGTATATCTTCTGTCTTGTATGGTTGAAAATCAAATTTTTCTGTGCCCTCTGTTTTAGTTTTATAGACATCTTCTAGTGGTTCTTCCCAAACTTTAATAGCTTCATCAATAGCTAGTTGGATATCATTTACTTTGATTATTTCTTCAGCAGTTGTACTACCTAATACTTTATAATTGACTGCTCCAAATAATTCTGCCACATCTTCTTCTGCTTTTATTTCTAAGACTAGGGAACCATAATCAGGACTAAATAATTCCTCATCTTCTAATTCATCCTGGAAAGTCAGCCCTATCTTATTTCCAAAAGACATCTTAGTTACTGCTTCGGCTATTCCACCTAAGGTTACTGCTCGAGCAGACAAAACCTTACCTTCTCTAATTAGTTCAGTAACTTTTTCATAAGCTGCTTTTAATTTAGTAAAATCAGGTAAGGCAGCTTCATCTCTTTCTAAAGGCACATAAACTACTTGGCTGCCAGCCTCTTTAAACTCGGGAGAAATTACATTATTAACATCTACTGGATCAACTGCAAAGGAGACTAGTGTAGGAGGCACATCAAGATCATGGAAGGTTCCGGACATACTATCTTTTCCACCTATTGCAGGTAATCCAAATTCTTTTTGCGCTTGATAAGCACCTAGCAAAGCACTAAATGGTTTCCCCCATCTTTTATAATCTTCTCTTAAACTTTCAAAGTACTCTTGGAAAGTAAATCTTATCCGATCATAACTTCCCCCAGTTGCTACTACTTTAGCAACTGATTCAATTACTGCATACAAAGCGCCATGGAAGGGACTCCAGGTTGTTAGTTTAGAATCAAAGCCATAGCTCATGATTGTTCCTGTAGTTGTAGCTCCTTCTAAAGTAGGAATTTTAGCTACCATACTTTGCGTCGGTGTCAATTGATATTTACCACCATAAGGCAGCAATACACTACCGGCACCTATTGTACTATCAAACTTTTCTACTAATCCTTGTTGACTACAAACATTTATATCTGCTAAATTCTCGAACCATTTTTCCTTTAAGTTAATAGCCCCTGCTAATCTTTTCTTAGGCGCCTCTGTAAAGTAGCTTTCTGCTTCAGGTTCTGTAACTACTACCTTTGTTTCTTGCGTAGCCCCACTAGTATCTAAGAAATCTCTACTTAAATTAATTATATCATTACCATTCCAGTTCATAATTAATCGACCATGGTCTTTTACTTTAGCTACTACTGTTGCTTCTAAATTCTCTGTTCGAGATAATTCTTTAAATCTTGCTACATCTGCTTCATCTACTACTACTGCCATTCGTTCTTGGGATTCAGAGATTGCTAATTCTGTCCCATCTAATCCTTCGTATTTCTTTGGGACCGCATTTAAATCAACTTCTAGAGCATCAGCAAGTTCACCAATTGCTACCGCTACTCCACCAGCTCCAAAGTCATTACATTTTTTGATCATCTGACTGGCTTCAGAATTTCTAAATAAACGTTGGATCTTTCTTTCAGTTGGGGGATTACCTTTTTGTACTTCAGCCCCACATTCTTCAATTGATTCTTCAGTATGCTCTTTTGATGAACCTGTGGCACCACCACAACCATCCCGTCCTGTTCTACCACCTACTAGAATAACAATATCACCGGGCTGGGTACTTCCTCTAACTACATCTTCTTTAGGACTAGCTGCTACCACTGCCCCTATTTCCATATGCTTAGCTAGATATCTTTCGTCGTAGATTTCTGCTACTTGTCCGGTGGCTACTCCTATTTGGTTACCATAGGAACTATAGCCCTCCGAAGCTTCTTGGGCTATTTTTCTTTGGGGTAACTTACCAGGAATTGTATCTTCTATATCTACTCTCGGATCTCCACAACCTGAAATCCGCATTGCTTGGTAAACATAGGAACGACCTGCTAATGGATCCCGGATACACCCCCCTAAACAAGTTGCTGCTCCCCCAAAAGGTTCAATTTCTGTCGGATGGTTATGAGTTTCGTTTTTAAACATGACTAACCATTCTTCTTCTGTTCCATCTACATCTACAGGAACAATAATACTAGAAGCATTTACTTCATCGGATACTTCTAAATCATCTAATTTACCTTCTTTTCTTAACTCTTTCATCCCCATTAAGGCAATATCCATCAAGCAGACATCCTTGTTTTCAGTAGGATAAACCTTGGCTCGGGCCTCTAGATATTCTTGATAAGCATCTTCTACAGGTTTAGTATATTTATCTCCTTCTATTTTTACATCCTCTATACTTGTTAAGAAGGTTGTATGCCGACAATGATCCGACCAATAGGTATCCAAGACTTTAATTTCGGTAATTGTCGGATTTCTTCGTTCTTCTTCTCTAAAATATTGTTGAGTATGGAGTAAATCTTCTTTACTCATTGCTAGCCCTAACTCTGATAGTAGATTTTCAATTCCTGGTTCATCTAATTCTATAAATCCTTCTACTATCTCTACTTCCTCGGGCACTTCATACTCTAACTCTAATGTGTCTGGCTTAGCTAAATCTGCTTCTCTGGAATCTACTGGGTTGATATAATAGTCTTTTATTTCTACTATATCTTCTTCTGTTAAGCTACCTTGCAATACAATGATCCTGGCTACTCTCACTATTGGTTTTTGATCATTATTTAGTATCTGGATACATTGCTCTGCTGAATCGGCACGTTGGTCATATTGGCCTGGTAAATACTCCACTCCAAAAGCTAGCTCATTATCTGCTAATTCCAATTCTTCTTCATATAAATTATCTACTGGAGGTTCGGAGAGTATTGTATGAAGCGCTTGTTGATATGCTTCTTCAGAGATCTGGGAAATATCATATCTATTAACTATTCTTAAGTCTTCTAAATCCTCTAGTTGCAGATTCTGTTGTAAGTCTTCTAGTAATTCTTTGGCTTCTACATTATAGCCTTCCTTTTTTTCTACATAAACTCTTCTAATCTGGGACATTTTTAGGCCTCCTTAGTGTCTGAAATGTCTTCTACCGGTAAAGACCATAGCAATTCCATTCTTATTAGCAGCTTCAATAACCTGCTCATCTCTAATCGAACCACCTGGTTGAATGACTGCTTTAATTCCTTTGTCAGCTGCTTCTTCAATTGCATCAGGAAAGGGGAAGAAAGCATCAGAAGCTACAACTCCTCCTTGTTGTCTACCATCAGCTTTCCGACCAGCTATCATCATAGAATCAACTCGACTCATCTGGCCTGCTCCAACGCCCACTACCATTTCATCTTTAGCCATTACAATAGCATTGGATTTTACATGTTTAACAACTTTCCAACTAAATAATAAATCTTTTAACTGCTCTTCTGTTGGCTTAACTTCGGTAACTATCTCTAGTTCATTTTTATCTAATTCTATTATATCTCGCTCTTGAACTAATAAACCACCAGTTACTTTCTTAAGATTATATCCTGGGTTATCTCGATTAATATATAAATCTCCTGTTTCTAACAATCGAACACTATCCCATCTTTCCTTAAGAATTTCAAGTGCTTCATCAGTAAATTTAGGCGCAATCACTACCTCAATAAATTTATCTTCATCTGCTATCTCATCTGCTACATCTGCTGTTACTTCACGATTTAAAGCAACAATACTACCAAAAGCAGATAATGGATCTCCAGCATGAGCTTGTTTATAGGCATCAAGTAAATTATCACTTTGAGCCATACCACAAGGGTTAGCATGCTTAATTACTGCAGCAGCAGGCTGATCTGGAAATTCCTTTACTAATTCTAAAGCTCCATTAGTATCATTGATGTTATTGAAAGATAAATCCTTACCATGTAGCTGCTGAGCAGTTGTAATAGATGGTTCATTAGTTTCCTGCTCCTGATAAAAGGCAGCATCTTGATGTGGATTTTCTCCGTATCTTAAATCTGATTTTTTACTATAAGCATCTAACATAGTTTCAGGAAGTTCATCTTCACTTACTAGTCCACTTAAATACTTCTGGATTAAACTATCATACTTAGCAGTATGCTCAAATGCTTTATGGGCCAACTCCATTTTTTTCTCGGCAGCTAAAGTTCCTTCATTAGCTTCTAACTGCTCTAAAATAGTATCATAATCAGCTGGATCAACAACTACTCCTACATCATTGAAGTTCTTGGCAGCAGAACGGATCATAGTTGGTCCGCCAATATCTATATTCTCCACAGCTTCTTCTAGAGTTACATCTTCCTGAGCAATCGTTTCGGCAAATGGATACAAGTTACAAACAATTAAATCAATCGGCTTAATCCCTTGCTCCTTAATCTCTTCCATATGTTCTTGATTATCTCTAACTGCTAAAATTCCACCATGGACAGCAGGATGTAGAGTCTTCACCCGACCATTCATCATCTCGGGATAATCTGTTACCTCACTGATCTCTACTACATCTAATCCAGCTTCCTTAATCTTTTGAGCTGTACCACCAGTAGAAATAATAGTTACTCCCAACTCACTTAAACCCTGAGCAAATTCAACAATCCCTTCCTTATTAGAAACACTTAATAACGCCTGTCTAATCTGAGCCATTCACTCTCACCCCTTAGTTTTTTAATTGATAATTAATAATGGACAATTTACAATTCTATACTCCTTAATACTAAATTTCTTAATTAAATCCTTTACTCCTTTAAAACATTATAGAGATAAAATATAACTTTTTTAATGAAAATTCAACAGCTGTTTTTAATTTTTAATTCTCAACTCTCAATTCTCAATTATAAATTGTAAATCACTTCTGAATCCTAACTTTCCCGTCTCTAACCTCTAACTTACCCTCGGCATACAATTTAATTGCCCGCGGATAAATTTTATGTTCTTCTTCTAAAATCCGATTAGCTAACGTCTCTTCGGTATCATCTTGTTTAACTGGTACAGCAGCTTGTAAAATTATTGGCCCGGTATCCATTCCCTCATCAGCAAAGTGGACAGTACAACCTGCCACTTTAACTCCATAATCTAAAGCTTGTTGCTGGGCGTGGAGTCCTTTAAAAGCTGGTAATAAAGAAGGATGAATATTCATTATTTGATTCCGATAGTGCCCAATAAAATAAGAAGTTAATAAGCGCATAAACCCAGCCATAGCTACTAACTCTATCTCCTGCTCTTCTAAGATATCAAGCAGTGCCTGTTCAAAATCTTTAGTTGTATCATATTGTTGCGGATTAACATACACAGCATCAATACCATACCTTGCAGCTCTTTCTAGAGCCTTGGCTTCCTCGCGGTCACTGATTACAATCTTAATTTCAGCCGGAACTTCCCCTGCCTCAATCCCATTAATGATAGACTGTAGATTAGTACCTCTTCCTGAGGCTAAAACTCCTACTTTTAACATTACAACACCTCACCTTTAACAGTGTACAGTTTAGAATTTACAGTTTACAATTAAAAGATAAAATCAAACCCAAATAAATCTATTAATAAAAACTTGAATCTAGCAATTATATATCTTTTATGATTTTACTCAACCTCAATCTTAACCTTGAATTTACTTAACCTCAACCTTAACTTTCTATATTATTTATTCTTTGCCTTTAACTCTCAATTATCAACTCTCAATTATTAATTCTCCATTGTCAATTGTACTTTATCGTCTCCTGGTTGTACTTCACCAATCAGATAAGCCTTTTCTCCTATTTGATTAGCCTGCTTAACTACATCATCTGCTTCTTCTTCCGGCACAACTAAGACCATTCCGATCCCCATATTAAAAGTTCGATACATCTCTTCTTCTGCTATATCACCTAAATTTTGCATTAAATCAAATACAGGTTGCGTGGGCCAACTACTTTTATCAATTACTGCCCCAGTATTAGCTGGTAGAATCCGAGGCAGATTCTCAATTAAGCCCCCACCAGTAATATGAGCAATCCCATTAACTTGATACTGGTTTAAAATCTCTAAAACTGGCTCTACATAAATTCTAGTTGGTTTTAATAACTCTTGACCTAAAGTAGTATCTAATTCAGCTAATTGCTGGTCAACATCATAACCTGCTAGTTCAAAAAAGACTTTGCGGGCTAAGGTATAACCATTACTATGAATTCCATTAGAACCTAGACCAATAATTTTATCTCCTGGTTTGATATCGGCTCCTGTAATAATTTCTTCTTTATCAACCATGCCCACCACAAAACCTGCTAGATCATACTCTCCAGAATCATAAAAATCAGGCATTTCTGCTGTTTCCCCACCAATTAAAGCACATCCTGCTTCTTGACAACCAGTTGTAATTCCGGTAACAACTTCAGCTACACTATCTGGTTCTAATTTACCAGTAGCTAAATAATCCAAAAAGAATAAAGGCTTAGCTCCCTGAGCTAAAATATCATTGACCGACATAGCTACTAAATCAATACCTATAGTATCATGTTGGCCCGTCTTAAAAGCTACCTTTAACTTAGTTCCTACTCCATCAGTTCCTGAAACAAATACCGGTTGATCAAAATCACTTAAATCTGGAGCAAATAAAGCCCCAAAGTTTCCTAAGCCAGTTAGTACTTCCGGAGTAAAAGTAGCTTCTACATCCTCTGTTAACTTATCCACTGCTTCTGCTCCAGCATCAATATCCACTCCAGCGTCTTTATAGGTTAGTCCCATCCTAACACCTCTTTTTCTATTTACAATCAGTAATAATTTATTTGATTTTGAATTTAATTGTCAATTCTCAATTGTCAATTGTAAATTTAATCTCATTCCTCCAAACTAAATTTATCTGCTCCTTCTCCCACTGGATAGTCTCCATCAAAACAAGCTGTACAAAAACCATAACCATTAGCAGAAATAGAATCTAATAAACCTTCTTTAGTAACATAATTTAAAGAATCAGCATCAATATGCTCACAGATTTCTTCTACACTATTTTCTGCTGCAATTAATTCCTGGCGGCGAGAAGTATCTAAACCATAATAACAAGGATAAGCTACTGGAGGAGAAGCTATTCCTAGATGGACTTCTTTAGCTCCTGCTTCGCGCATCATCCGAATAATCTGTTGACTAGTAGTACCTCTTACTATTGAATCATCAATTAAAATTATCCGTTTTCCTTCAATAATATCTCGAATTGGATTTAATTTGATTCTTACCTTAAGATCTCTAATCTCTTGGGTAGGTTGAATAAAAGTCCGTCCCACATATTTATTCCTTAAAATTCCTTTTTTATATTCAATTCCTGCTTCTTCGGCAAATCCTAAAGCCGAGGGAATCCCAGAGCTAGGTACTGGCACTACAAGGTCAGCTTCTATATCCGTCTCTTTAGCTAATTGACGTCCTATCTCTTTGCGGGCCAACTGCACATTCTGCTCCCCAATTACACTATCAGGACGAGCAAAGTAAATAAACTCAAAAACACAGAAATTATAAGAAGTCCGTTCTCCATAATATTTACTTTCAATCCCCTCATCACTAATAATTATAAGTTCTCCCGGTTCAACATCTCTAATATGCTCAGCCCCGATAATATCAAAGGCACAAGTCTCGGAAGCAACGATATAACTATCACCTATTTTTCCTATAGCTAGCGGTCTAAAACCATGGGGGTCACGAGCAGCTACTAGTTTATCTTCAGTCATTGCTACCAGACTAAAAGCTCCGGTTACCTTTTGTAAACTATGAGTTAAAGCCTCCACAATATCATCCTTAAAAGACCTAGCTACTAGATGAGCAATCACT
Source organism: Halanaerobaculum tunisiense (assembly GCF_054657635.1). NCBI lineage: Bacteria > Bacillati > Bacillota > Clostridia > Halanaerobiales > Halobacteroidaceae > Halanaerobaculum > Halanaerobaculum tunisiense. The sequence continues at coordinate 58,826 of NZ_BAAHYI010000002.1, read as the reverse complement.
TCAGTATCAAGTGTCGAATGAAAGATAGATCCTCTCTCTTCTAGGTTTTCTCTCATTTCTAAACCATTAACTAAATTTCCGTTATGAGCTAAAGCTAATTCTCCTTTGATTGAATTAGTTACTAGAGGTTGCGCATTAGATAATAAACTAGAACCTGTTGTAGAATAGCGAACATGTCCTACTGCCATTTGTCCAGTTAACTCTTCTAATGTTTCTTCATCAAATACATTAGTTACTAAATCCATGCCTCTGTAATTCGTAAATTCACCTCTATCATTAACACAAATACCGGCACTTTCTTGGCCCCGATGTTGGAGAGCATGTAAACCTAAATAAGTTAAATTTGCTACATCGACTTCAGCCTGAGAAGTAGAATAGACTCCAAATACCCCGCATTCTTCTTCCATCTTATCTATTAAATTTCCGCCCTGACAAGAATGATTTCTGGTCATATTTATTTCAACTCCTTCTTTTCAACTATTGACCCAGTCGTAAGCTATGTGTTGTGTGCTGTCTGCTAATTCAAACCATTTAAACTCAAAATCTAAATTTTTAAAATTACTTAGTAAGCCGATTTACAATCTCCTGATAAGCCCCTTCTACTTCACCTAAATCCCGCCGGAACCTATCTTTATCTAATTTCTTTTGGCTTTCACTATCCCACAAACGACAAGTATCTGGTGAGATCTCATCTCCTAGCTGAATATTATCGTCACTATCTACACCAAACTCTAATTTAAAGTCAACTAAATCAATACCTTTATCTGCTAGAAAGTCAACTAGAATATCATTAATCCGAAAAGCTAAATCACTAACCTCTGCTAATTGTTCCGGGGTAGCTAACTCTTCAGCGTAGACATGATACTCATTAATCATAGGGTCTCCTAAATCATCATCTTTATAATAAAACTCTAATACTGGTTGGTCTAACTTAGTACCTTCTTCTAAACCTAATCTTTCTGCTAAACTACCAGCTGCTATATTTCTAACTACTACTTCTACTAAAATAATATCTAACTTTTTAACTACTACATCTGTATCATTTATCTTTTCTATTAAATGAGTAGAGATCCCATTCTCCTCTAATAACTCAAAGAAAATAGTTGAAATTTGAGCATTAAATTTTCCTTTATCAGTAATTTGACCTTTTTTCTGGCCATCAAAAGCAGTAGCATCATCTTTATACTCAACTATTACTTTATCATCATCCTTAGTACTATACACTTTCTTAGCTTTTCCTTCATAAATCATTTCTACTTTTTTCATACTTAGCCCCCTAGCGTAATTAATTGATAATTAACAATTGAGAATTTATAATTGATAATTAAAAAATTTAGATTAAGATTTCTATTTCGGATTAACAACGAATTATCCCGAAGTTTGATTTAATGATCCGACTTTTTCGGATTTCTTCCTAATCCAACTCAATATCTAATCTGTCACTCCAGACTTGGACTACCTTCTCTGTTTTCTTGTCACTAACACCTATATATTCTTCCGGGTTAACTAATAATTTCTTTTGTCTCTCATCAAACTGTTTCCAGTAAGGTTCTAATTCTTCTTTTTCTTGCACTAATTCTCTTAAAGCAACATCTGATTCTTCAGCTTCTAAAGTTAGTTTTCTTACTGCTTCATGAGCATCAGGATGGCCATAAGAAGCTAGTAGAATATAAAGCGGTTCTGCTACCACTAATTCTTTATTTTGAGCAAAATTTTGGGTCATATTTTCTCGATCTACTACTAACTTATTCCCCACTCTAATCAATCGATTAACAGCAGATAATAAACCAACTATAATTTCCGGAATAAATCTACTAGAAGCAGAATTAGTCAAGTCCCGTTGATGTTCAGAAATTTGGTCTTGATAGACAGTCATCATCCGCGGCATAAATTCTTTCCACATACTTTTTACATTTTCATAATTAATCGGATTCCGTTTATGAGGCATAGTAGAAGAACCAACCTGGTCTGCAGCAAAATGCTCTCCTACTTCCCCAAGCTCTGAACGTTGTAAATGGCGCATATCATCACTAAAATTAGCTATAACTCCAAAACAAGAAGTTAAATTATGAATAAAATCAGTTATATATTCCGGTTCTACAATCTGAGTAGAATGAGTACTAGCCTCTAGACCTAACTCTGCTAAAACATCTGCTTCAAAATCTTCTGGTTCGGCAAAGAAAAGATGACTAGCATTATAGGCCCCTACAGCTCCTGCTATCTTTCCTTTTAACTGCTTACTGCTTTCTTCAATTGCTTGGATCCGATTACCTAATCTACTGACATACTCTGCTACAGTAAAACCAAAAGTAACTGGTACTGCATGCTGGCCATGAGTTCTACCTACTTGGACTGTTTCCTTTTCTCTGAGGGCAATCTCCATTAATAGTTTTTCTAACTTTTTTAAGGTAGGTAAGATTAATTCCGCAGTAGTTTCTTTATACCGAACAGAATTAGCTGTATCAACAATATCAAAAGAAGTAGTAGTGAAGTGAATATAAGGCTTAGCTTGATCACTAACTTTACTTTGCAAACAGTTAACTAAAGCCCGGATGTTATGTTTAGTCTTTTTCTCTTCTGCATATACCTCAGCTGGCGTTATCTCTTGAGCTGCTTCTTCTACTTCTTTAGCTACTTGTGGGGCACATATTCCTCGGTTAGCCAAAGCTTTAACTAAAGCTACCTCTACAGTAGCTTGATACTTAACTTTTGCCTCTTCCGATAGATAAGTTGAATACTCTCCAAATTCATCTCGTAAGGAGTATCTATGGTCTAAAGGACTAATATTTTTAAAAACATTCCGCTTAGTCATTTTATTCCTCCCTTTCTTGATTAAAAAATTATAACATTGTTTCATATTTATTATCTTCTATTAACTATTAATTACTCATTAATGACTAACCAAAACTAAAAAAACCTAGATAAACTCCCTAATAACTACAAGGAAAGCCTATCTAGGTCTACTACCCCCTATTAGCCTTCCTTCATAGTCAACAGTTTATGGCTGTTGGTAGAAACGTGTAGCCCTATCCTACACATATATGAAGCAAGTTAATATTCGGTTAATAGCGATTGTTATTTTTATAATAACAGTTTATAAGCTTTTTATCAAGTTTAAAACGAAGATTATTATAAAATTTTATCTAAATTTTCGTTCTTTAAGACTGCTGGTCTAAATACTCTTGATAACCTAAGTCTTCTACTTCCTGAGCTGTCTCTTCTACACTACGGGCCAACTCTGCTTTATAATTATTATACTCTGCTCTTAATTCTTGGTCTGCAATTCCTAACATTTCAATAGCTAATAAACCTGCATTTTTAGCTCCATTAATCCCTACTGTAGCTACTGGAACCCCTCCTGGCATCTGGACAATAGAATAGAGAGAATCCACTCCGCTCAACTTAGAAGTCTTAATTGGCACTCCAATCACTGGTAGTGAAGTATGAGATGCTGTCATTCCTGGTAAATGAGCTGCTCCCCCTGCTCCAGCAATTATTACATCAATCCCTTTCTCTTCTGCTGTTGTTGCATACTCCTCTACTCGCTTAGGTGTTCGATGAGCAGATACAATAGTTAGTTCATAAGGTATATCAAACTCCTCTAATACTTTTGCCGCTTCTTGCATCACTGGTAAATCAGAGTCACTTCCCATAATAATTCCTACTTTAGGTTTCATAAATTAATCCCTCCCGGTGTTATAGTGTACAGTTTACAATTTACAGTTTACAGTTGAAAATAAAGTGGCACATACCACAGCTATCAGCTATCTGCAAATGGTTTTTATTACGAAAGGTCTATATTCTAGACCTGTAGGATGTGTCGTGAGCAGATCTTCACGGAGAGTCCAAAGGACTCGTAGGAAGTCAAATTCTTCAATTCAAAACCATAAACCCAGTTCAACCCCTTAAAATATAGTAATTTTAAAGATTTAGATTTTGAATTGGCTGATCCTACAAGTTTCCCAGAAACTTTTCGTGATGAAAAGCATCCGCACACGACACACAGCTCACGACTATTTAGCTTTCTTGCCCTTTTATTGCAATTAACTCACTAGCCTCTCTAGCAATTTCGCTTGCTTTCTCTACTGTATCTGCTGTAACTGTTAAATGCCCCATTTTTCTATTTGATCTTGCTATCTGTTTTCCATAATTATGGACTTTAATCTGCGGCAATTGTAGTGTTTGCTCTAACCCAACTACTTTAGCCTCCCCTTCCTGTCCTGTCCCCAGGATATTTCTCATTACAGAAGGAGTTACTAATTCTGTACTTCCTAGAGGCAAACCTGTAATCGCCCTAATATGATTCTCAAACTGAGAAGTAATACATCCTTCAATAGAATAATGGCCTGAATTATGTGGTCGGGGAGCAATTTCATTAATCAATACCTGATTATCTTTAGTTACAAACATCTCTATACAAAAGATCCCTACCCCAGAAAATAATTCTATCACTTCTGTTCCTAACTTAAGTGCTTCCTCTTTAACTGCAGAGCTAATATCAGCGGGCACCTTAGCCTCAATTAAAATACTATTTTCGTGTTCATTCTCTCCAATTGGATAAGTAACTACTTCTCCGTTTGTACTTCGGCAGGCTAAGACTGATATTTCTTTACTAAACGGGACAAATTCCTCTACCATTAATAAATTAGTTTCTGCTCCTAAAGCTTGATACCCTGCTTCAATTTGTTGCTCACTTTGAATTAAAAAATTACCTTTACCATCATAACCTCCGGTACAACTTTTTAACATTACAGGATAGCCAAATTTAGCTCCAGCTTGTTTAATATCTGCTATACTAGTTACTTTCATATCAGCTGCTACTGGTAAATTCTGTTCCTTTAACAATTCCTTTTGCTGGTATTTATTTTGAATATCCGTTAAAGCTTGTGGTGGGGGATAAATATTATATCCTTCTCTTTCTAACCCCTGTAAAACTTCTACTCCAATATGTTCAAATTCATAAGTGAGAACATCAGACTTAGTAGCTAACTCTCTAATTGCTTGCTCATCAGCAAAGTCAGCTACAAGATGTTCGTCAGCAATACTATGAGCAGGACACTGAGAGGTAGGATCTAGAATTATAATCTCAAAATCCATTTCTTTAGCTGCTAAAATCATCATCTTACCTAATTGACCGCCACCGATAATCCCAATCCGCTGTTTAGTTTGATCCTGAGACATATGAGTACCTCCTAGTTCATAAATTTAGAATTGATAATTGAGAATTGATAGTTCAAAAATCAAACCCTTATAACTTCTAATATATAAGCAATTTATAGATTTTAATGTTAAGTTTCACTCTCAATTCTCCACTCTCAATTATCAATTAACTACTTCAATGCTTTCTCTCCGATATCAGTCCGATAATGAGCCTTTGCAAACTCTATCTTCTCTATTCCCTCATAGGCTTGACTAATCGTCTCTTGGTAACTATCTCCTAGAGCAGTAACTCCTAGTACTCTTCCTCCAGCAGTTACTAGCTGACCATCTTGATAATCGGTTCCGGCTTGGAAGACAACAGTATCTTGAGCAGCTACTTCTTCAATCCCTGTAATCTGTTTACCAGTCTCATAATCTAGTGGGTAACCACCTGAAGCCATAATCACACAAACAGCTGTCTTCGTTGACCACTTAATATCAATTTCAGCTAATCTGTCTTCAGTAATTGCCTCGGCTATTTCTACTAGATCAGTCTCTAATAAAGGTAATACTACTTGGGCTTCTGGATCACCAAAGCGGACATTATATTCTAATACTTGCGGTTCACCATCTTCAATCATCAATCCCGCATATAAAACTCCTTTGTATTCAATTCCCTCTTCCTGTAAAGCTTCTACAGTGGGCTCTAAAATTTCTTCTCTAACCTGCTCCAATAATTCATCTGTAATTACTGGTGCAGGAGCATAAGCACCCATCCCACCAGTATTAGGTCCTTCGTCTCCATCATAGGCTTGCTTATGATCTTGAGAGGGCACCATAGGACTAATAGTTTCCCCATCAGTAAAGGCTAAGACAGTTGCTTCTTCTCCAGCTAAAAATTCTTCTACAACTATTCTACTACCTGCCTCGCCAAACTTTTCAGCCACCATTATTGTTTCTACAGCCTCTATTGCCTCTGCTTTACTTTCAGCTACAAAAACTCCTTTTCCAGCTGCTAAACCTTCTGCTTTAACTACAATTGGAGTTTCTTGTTGTTTAATATAAGCAATTGCTTTTGTTGGATCAGTAAAACTTTCGTATTTAGCTGTAGGAATATCATACTTGTTCATTAATTTCTTAGAAAATACTTTACTTCCTTCTAACTGCGCTGCTTCTTTAGTTGGCCCGAATATCTGTAGTCCAGCAGCTCTAAATTGATCAACAATCCCTGCTACTAAAGGAGCTTCAGGACCTACAAAAGTTAGATCAACTTCATTATCCTGAGCAAATTCAATTAGTTTATCAATATCTGTACCTGCAATTTCAATATTAGTTGCTAATTCAGCTGTTCCAGCATTCCCTGGCGCAACAAAAATCTCCTCTACTTGCGGACTCTGTTGTAACTTCCAGACTAAAGTATGTTCTCTTCCTCCACTACCAATTACTAATACTTTCATCTAATCCCTCCGATTTTATAGTTATGTGGCACTTTCGTGCCACAGCTATCTGTCGTCTGCTGTGTGTCGTGAGCTAATTCAAAACCTTAAAAGAATATTAAAATTCTTTTATTTTTTATAAGAGAACAATCAGTGACCTATAGTTAAAATCAGCAAGTAATATATGAACTAAGACTGCCTAAATATTATAGCAATTTTTTTATTAGCAGAAAACATTGATTGTTCTCCCTAGAAATCTTTTGGTAACTTTTATTGCTTACTTTATTTATTATTTGCAATTTAGCAAACTTTAAACCAAATAAAAAAGCCCAGACAGATAGACTCTACTAGACTAAGAGTAGAACCTATCCGCCTGGGCTTTTATCCCTTCGGTGTAATAAATATCTGTACCGCTTGGACCAACGTTAACCGGAACCCTAGGTACACTTCCCTCATAGTCAGGTAGTTTACGGCCACCTGGTAGAAACTTGTGAGCCAGATTCTCACGGTTATATGAGGTTAACCAAGTTACAATATTAAGTTCTGACAGGATAAGCTTAACAGAAAAACATAAGTTAGTCAATATAAAACTATATACTATTAGTTTCTTTAACTACGACTATCAACTCTAATCACCTAAATTTTTCACCTTATTTACAATCAAATTACCTTTAATTTTAATTGCTTCCCTAGCTTCTTCTTGGACGGCAACCTTTAAATCTATAACCGCCTCTTCTAACTCTTGTATCTTCTTCTCTTTTTTGGTCCCTTTAACTTGTCCTTTTAAATCTGCTATAAATTCCTTTAATTTATCACTAGTAGCTAACCTTTGCTCCTGCTCAATCCCTAACCAACTGCCATAAATCACTTTTCTCGCATAAGCTATAATCTTCTTTTTTACCTCCTTTTTAGTATCATATTCACTATATAGTTCAGCTAACTGCAAGGCAAATTGATTAGTTTGCCACAGAGAAGACAATAATTTCTTCTCCTGAGCTGCTTCAGTTAAACCAATTAAATTCTGCTCCGATTCATTTAACTTTTCCTTAGCAACAGAACTCTCTCCCTCATATCTATTCCACTTTTTATGGATCCGTTTAATAGTCTGTTGTATATTATCCCAGTTCTTTTGCTTTTCCTCTTGTTCTTTATCTTCTTTCTTCCCCTCTTCTTTTTCTTCTTGCTGACTATTCTGATTAGTTGCCTCTTGCTGTTGTTTCTTGGCCTCCTGCCTCTTTTTTTGCTGTAAGTAAAAGTCCTCTAAATCTTCAATCATATTCTCAACAGTAACTTCTACATTAGTAAAACTAACTGGTACCTTCGACTTTTCAGATTGAGACTCAGATTTTTGCTGACCACACCCAACCATTGCTAGCAGAATAAGCATTATAAATCCGATAAGTATTTTTTTCTTTAACTGCACATTAGTCACTCCTAATTCATCTTTATATATATTATAGAACAAATCTAGAAGCACTATACAAACTTATCTGCTATTATTTTCTTGCTAATCAGCTTATATCTACTTAACTACTGTCTCAAGCCCCTGGTTAGTAAACACTTCTTTAATCTCTGCTAACTTTTCTTCACTAGGTGGTTCAACACCTTCTAGTTGATACTCTAAATCTAACTCTTCCCACTTATGAACACCTAATTGATGATAAGGCAACAACTCAACTTTTTCTAATTGCTCTAAAGAAGATAATTTCTCAACTAATAATTCTATCTCGTCTAAATTATCAGTCCAGCCTGGTACAATTACATGGCGAATCCAGAATGGTTGTTCTTTCTCTTCTAAAAAATCAACTAAATTTAATATTTTTTCGTTACTAACTCCAGTTAACTGCTGGTGCCGTTTATCATCTAGTTGCTTAATATCTAATAATACTAGATCGAGATAAGGCAGTAATTTAGCAAACTCTTTCTGTTCAATATATCCTGAAGTATCTATAGCAGTATGAATTCCTTCTTCTTTACTCTCGCGTAATAATTCCAACACAAAATCCAGCTGTAAAGTAGGTTCTCCGCCAGAAATAGTTAATCCTCCCTGACTACGGTTCATATAAGGCTTACACTTGATAGTTTTATCCATTAATTGGTCTACACTTTTTTCTTCTCCATCTTGGAGATGCCAGGTATCAGGATTATGACAGTATTTACAACGCAAAGGACAACCTTGCATAAAGACAACATAACGAATTCCTGGCCCATCCTGAGTGCCAAAACTTTCTACTGAATGAATATAGCCGGTAGTCATTCTAATCACCTCTTATTTAGTATTGACAAATAGTTGCTTTATATTGATATAAAGCTATAAGATCAAGATCGAGGTTTAGGCTTAGGAAAATCTTTATAAACTTCAGGATTATCTGTTTTTGGTTTTCTCAACCTTAGCCTCAACCTTAACCTCAACCTGAAGTTACTCAAAAAAATAGCCAGAGGATATCCTCTGGCTAGATTGAGCAACTATTACATTTGGTTGTGGAAAGTTCGGGCAATAACTTCCTGTTGTTGCTCTGGGGTTAAACGAATAAAGTTAACTGCATAACCAGATACCCGAATTGTTAATTGGGGATACTTTTCTGGATGTTCAACGGCATCTTCTAATGTCTCGCGTTGTAAAACATTAACATTTAAGTGATGAGCACCTTGACTAAAGTAACCATCTAGGATAGAAGTCAAATTATCCACCTGACTTGCTTCAGCTGAACCTAATGCTTGCGGAACAATAGAAAAAGTATTAGAGATACCATCTTGGCAGTAGTCATATGGTAATTTAGCTACAGAATTTAAAGAAGCCATAGCACCAGAAGTATCACGACCATGCATTGGATTAGCTCCCGGAGCAAATGGTTCTCCTGCTTCTCTGCCATCAGGAGTAGCGCCGGTCTTCTTACCATAGACAACATTAGAAGTGATAGTTAAGATAGATAAAGAATGCTTAGCATCCCGATATAATTCATGCTCTTCTAGCTTAGTCATAAATCTTTTTACAAAATCAGCTGCTAACTCATCTACTCGGTCATCATCATTACCGAACTTAGGGAAGTCACCTTCGATCTCAAAATCAGTAATTAGCCCCTCTTCATTCTTAATTGGTTTAACTGTAGCATACTTAATAGCACTTAAAGAATCAGCAATAATTGATAGCCCAGCTACTCCAAAGCCCATTATGCGCTCTACATCTGTATCATGTAGGGCCATCTGAACTCGCTCATAAGCATACTTATCATGCATATAGTGAATAATATTTAAAGCATCTACATATTTTTCTACTAACCAATCTAAGAAAGTATCAAACTTATTCATCACTGCCTCAAATTCCAGAACATCACCTTGGTAAGGAGCAATCTCAGGGCCAACTTGGACACCACTTACTTCATCTCGGCCCCCATTTAAGGAGTATAATAATGTCTTTGGTAAGTTACAACGAGCTCCAAAGAATAGCATTTCCTTACCAGTTCTCATTGCAGATACACAGCAAGAAATAGAGTAATCATCACCAAATTTTTCCCGCATTAAATCATCATTTTCATACTGGATAGAACTTGTATCCTTAGATACTTTAGTGCAGAATTCTTTGAATCCTCGCGGGAGATTCTCGGACCATAAAACAGTTAAATTAGGTTCTGGGGCTGGCCCAAGATTATAAAGGGTATTTAGTAATCTAAAGCTTGTCTTAGAGACTAATGGTCGACTATCAATCCCCATTCCACCTAAGACAATAGTAATCCACATTGGATCACCACTAAATAATTCATTATAATCTGGAGTTCTTAACTGCCGAGCTAATCTTAACTTAATTACAAAATCATCAATTAACTCTTGTGCTTCTGCTTCAGTTAACTCTCCAGCTGCAATATCTCGTTCAATGTAAATGTCAAAGAATTCAGCCACTCGTCCAAAGGACATAGCTGCTCCATTATTTTCTTGAATAGAGGCTAAATAACCCATATATGTCCACTGGATAGCTTCGCGGGCATTTTCAGCCGGCCGAGATAGATCAAGATTATAGGTCTTTCCTAGATCTTTTAACTTTTCTAACCCATCAATTTGTTCGCTTAATTCTTCTCGCAAGCGAACATTTTCTTCCGTCATCTGCGTCGGCAAATCAGCAATATCCTGCTTTTTATCCGCAATCAACTGATCAATTCCGTATAAAGCAATCCGGCGATAATCACCAATGATTCTACCCCGACCATAAGCATCAGGCAGACCAGTAATCACTCCCGAACGTCTAATTTCTCTTAATTCAGGTGTGTAGACATCATAAACACCATCATTATGTGTCTTCCGGTACTTAGTAAAAATCTCATCAATCTCCTCATCGACTTCATAACCATAAGCTTCAGCAGCTTGACGAGCCATACGAATACCGCCATACGTGTTTAAGGTTCTCTTAAGTGGTTCATCACTCTGTAATCCTACAATTTTTTCTAACTCCTGATCAATGTAACCAGCATCATAGGCATCTATATCAGATACAGTCTCCACATCAACATCCAAGACTCCATCATTTTCAATCTCTTGCCATAATAGATCACTGCACTCCTCCCATAATTTTTCTGTCCGTTCAGTTGGCCCGGCTAAAAAAGAATCATCTCCCTCGTAAGGAGTATAATTTTGTTGAACAAAATTTCTAACCTCAATTTCCTCTTCCCATTTTCCTGACTCAAAATCTTCTTGTTTCATTAGTAAGCCCCCTTTTTTTTAGTACTCAGCATCTATTATTAGATAAGCTAATTGAAAACATGAAATTTTCACATTATTACCAAGATTAAATAACAAAAACCCGCCTGGATAACATAACTGCTATCCAGGCGGGCGATTTATTCTCAGGATTATACTCCCCCATGGTTAGTTCCATGTTCTTCCGCCAGTCATATAATCCTATCTATTCTATTTTGTAACTCTATAATACCAGATAAACAACCAGTTGTCAATATCAACTATTCTAACAAGTTATCTAATATCATTGTCTCCGATCGTTTAGGGCCAACTGATAAAACTCCTAATTTCACACCTGTCAATTCACAAATCCGTGCTAAATATTGTTGAGCATTAGCAGGTAGATTATCATACTCTTTAATTTGGGAAGTATCCTCCTGCCAACCAGGTAGAGTTTCGTACACTGGAGTACACTCTTGTAAAATCTTATGATTAGTAGGGAACTCTGTTAATAATTCTCCCTGGTAGCGATAACCAGTACAAATTTTAATTTCTTCTAATCCATCTAGTACATCTAACTTAGTAACAGCTAAACTAGTTAAGCCATTTACTCTAGCAGCATACTTTACAATAACTGCATCAAACCAACCACAGCGTCTCGGTCGGCCTGTTGTAGTACCAAATTCAGCTCCTTTTTCTCTTAGCTGCTCTCCTGTAGCCTCCGTCAATTCAGTAGGAAAGGGCCCTTCTCCTACTCGAGTCGTATAAGCTTTAACAACACCAAGGGCCTGATCTAATTTAGTAGGGCCAACTCCTACTCCATTACAGACTCCTCCAGCAGTTGGATTAGAAGATGTAACATACGGATAAGTTCCATGATCAATATCCAATAAAGTCCCTTGCGCTCCTTCAAATAAGACAGCTTGCCCATTATCTATTGCTTGATTAACCAATACAGAAGTATCAGCTACATAATCTTTGATCTGTTGAGCATAGCCTAAATACTCCTCAATAATCTCAGTAGCATCCAAAGTATCTAGTCCGTACACCTTATCTAGAATTAAATTCTTTAACTCAACAGCTTCCTCCACTTTAGCAGTAAATTGCTCTTGGTCTAATAAATCCTCTACTCTAATTCCTAACCTACCAATCTTATCTTTATAAACCGGGCCAATCCCCTTACCAGTTGTCCCAATTTTATCATTACCTTTTCTTACTTCCTCAGCTTGATCCAACATTTTATGGTACGGCATAATCAAGTGAGCTTTAGAGCTGATATACAGATTAGTTACCTCAACTCCTTTATCTGCCAGATAATCTAACTCCTCAATCAATACTTGAGGATCAACTACTACTCCATTTCCGATTACGCAGGTAGTATCTTCATATAACACCCCAGATGGAATCAGGTGTAGTTTATATTCTGTATCTTCTACTACTACAGTATGGCCAGCATTATTACCACCTTGGTAGCGGACTACCAGATCTGCATCCTCAGAGATCAAATCTGTCAGTTTACCTTTACCTTCATCGCCCCATTGTGTTCCTATTACCACTGTTGTTCCCATTTGTTAGCCTCCTATTAAAAGCAATTTACAAAAGTGGCACTTTCGTGCCACAGCTATCTGTCGTCTGCTGTGAGCTATGTGCCAAAAGCTTTAAATTCAAAAACTACTAGGTCAGTACCCTGTGATTAAAATAAATCAGTAATGTATGACCTTTAATTATTTTAATTGTATAAAAATCTTTTAATGGTAGAAAACATTGATTGTTCTCCCTTGAAATCTTTTGGTAACTTTTGTATTTCAACAAAAGTTACTCGGAAAAAAGCTACTAAGTAGCTTTTCCGAAATAGTTGATTAATTTTTATTAAAAAGTGAAGTATTATATCAATATTACTTCCCTTTTACAAACAAATATTATTTATTTGTGATTGTAAATTATTCATTTTAAATTCTCAATTACTATTATTCTAACCCTAGTCGCTGATAAATAGTATCTATATTTTGTAAATGATAACTATAATCAAATATTTCTTCTACTTCCTGTTCACTCAAATGCTCTCTTAGTTCCTCATCTGCTAATAGTAAATCTTTAAAGTGTTGATCAGTCTCCCAAGCTTGCATAGCATTCCGCTGAACAATTTCATAAGCATCATCTCTAAGTAATCCCTGATCTACTAAAGTTAACATTACCTTTTGGGAGAAGATAAGTCCTTTTGTCTCCGCTAAATTAGCTTCCATATTAGCTTCGTGAACTCCTAAGTTATTAATTACCTCAGTAAATTTAGTCAACATATAATCAACTAGAATACTACTATCAGGTAAAACAACTCTTTCAGCAGAAGAATGAGTTAAATCCCGCTCATGCCATAAGTTAACATTATCAAAACCAGTCTGCGCATTGGACTTAACTACTCGCGATAATCCACAAATCCTCTCGGAAACAATTGGATTTTTTTTATGAGGCATAGCAGAAGAACCTTTTTGCCCTTTCTTAAAGGATTCCTCCACTTCTAAAATATCAGTCCGCTGGAGATTACGAATTTCAGTTGCAAATTTATCCAATGAGCTAGCAATCACAGCTAAAACAGATAAATACTCTGCCTGCCGATCTCGTTGTAAAATCTGTGATGAAATAGCTGCTGGCTCTAACTCTAATTTATGACAGGCTAACTTTTCTACTTCTGGATCAATATTGGCAAAAGTACCTACAGCCCCAGAGATCTTACCAACACTAATTCTCTCTAGCAGCCCCTTTACTCTTTCTATCTGGCGCTCTATTTCTGAATACCAATTAGCTAACTTGAGTCCTAAAGTAACAGGTTCAGCGTGAACTCCATGAGTTCTACCGATCATAACTTGTTTTTTATATTTTTTAGCTTTAAGAGCTAGTACTTCCTTAAACTCCTTTAGATCAGCTAAGATTACTTCCGCCGCTTCTTTAAGCTGTAAAGCTCGCGCTGTATCTTTAATATCTGAAGAAGTCAAGCCCTGATGAATATACTTAGATTCCTCGCCTACATTCTCTGCTACCGCCTGTAAGAAAGCTAAAATATCATGCCGAGTTTCCGCTTCAATCTCTTTAATCCGCGCTACTGTAAAATCAGCTTTAGCTTTAATATCTGTTACAGCTTCTCTAGGAATCTCACCAGTCTCTGCTAATGCTTCACAAACCGCTACTTCAATTTCTAACCATTTATCAAACTTACTCTCTTCATTCCAAACCTCTTTCATGGGAGATAAACTATAACGTTCTATCATTTAAAAGCCTCCTATCAGCTTGATATTCACTATTAACATCAACATAATAGCAAATTAATAGTTTATTGTCAATATAAAGTCGAATTTTAAATAATAAAAATATAATAATATTCGTTTATTTTAAGGCTTTAATTTCTTAAAACCTACTCTTACGGTTACTATCCGAAAAAATCGGAAATTAGCTTACCTAATCTTCTTTAATTCGGATTCAATCGGAAACTATCCTATCTAATATAAACACCCCAGCTATTAATTAGGCTAGGGCGCTAACTATTTATTTCTCTTCTTGCAGAGACTCTGGCATTGTAGGTTGGTAGCTAAGAGTTGTACTAGTAGAAGAAATATTACTTTTAGCTATTAACTTTAATACTCTTCTCAATATATTTTTAAATCTCATCATCTTCACTCCCTTCTACTACCTCTGCAATAGAAATATATTGTCTATTGTAGAACTTATAAGCTACCGGATTTAGGGTGAATAACTGCCAGCTAATCCCTAGTAAACCAGCTACTACAACCTGTTGACTACCACCTGTTAAGTAAAAAATATAATAACCTATTGATACCAGTTATTTATTAGTTTACTACTTAATAAATCCAATTTATCCTTATTTTCCATAGTATTCATCCTTTAGTATCAACTTATTCCAATATTAACATAACATATAAATAGAAATTATACAATAATATACTAAAAATATATTAATTTTGACAATTTTCAGCTACAGGTAGGTGGCAAATAAACTCGGTTCCAAATTGTTCTTCACTTTTAACTTCTATTTGACCACCTCCTTGGTCTACTATAGATTTAATAATATATAATCCATAACCGCGATCAGAGCCTTTATTGGAAAAACCAGGTGCAAAAATATGATCTAACATCTCTTGGTCAATAGGACTTCCTGTATTATAGACTGCTAGTTGGTACTTATTAGGCTCCTTCTTTTTTCCTCTTACCATTACAATCTTTAGTTCCTCATTAGATGACTCTACTGCCTCAACAGCATTATCAACTAGATTATAAAGCACCCGAAAAACTTTATTCAACTCCAAATTAACTGCTTCAATATCAGCATCAATCCAATACTCAAGATCAATCCCCTTCTCTTGCGCCTCTTCTTGCTTAGGTACGAGAATAGAATCTAAAATTGAGCCAGAAAAGTTATCATTATCACCCTTAGTCTTATTTAACTGAAGATTCTGTAAATCTTGATTTAGGGAAGTAATATAATCTAAGACTTCATCTTTCTTTTCTAATTGCACCATCCCGTATATTGTCTGTAAGTGATTAGAGAAATCATGTTTTTGGCGACGCAGATTCTTGATTAATTTCTCCTTTTCTTGTAATTTAACTGTCTTAATCTTCTGTTGAATATTACTATTAATTATTTTAGATAACTCTTTAATCATTATAATTGATAAAATAGATAATCCTACCGCAATAAATAAAATAATCTCTAATATAACTGTACCAGTAATATTAAAAAAAGATATATTCCGCCAGGTAGTAACTAATAACAGTAAAAAAGATTGAACCAGAAGGATAATAATTATATAAAATAATTTAGATTTACTTAAATTATTCATATTTTTCCCTGCCTGTAATTTGACTAATATTTATAATATTTAGATCCCAGCCATAGATAGCTGTCGCTGTAATCCAAAGTGGTAATTGTATTAGATAACTTATTAAACAAAAAATAAATAAACTACTATTAATAAATTCAGTTATACTAATATTTAACAAATTAACAACTATTGATAACACTAAGGCCTCACCAGTTAATAGACAGATAAAACCAGATAAAGAAGCTACTAATGCCCATTTCCAATCTATCTGGATAGTAAACTTGATTATCAAACTAAGAACAATACACAAAATCAAACTATGATAACCATACAGATCTAAAAAATTCCTAGTAATCACTAATGAAATAGTACAGATTATAGCCATTAAAATATAATTTTGTACTGTAGTCTTAATCCCCCATAATCCTAAACCTACATAAATTACTAATAGACTTTCTGGTAGTGAAGCAAATAATATCTTACCTACTGATAAATCCATCCTACCACCTCCACAAATGATTATTTAATAACTATTTATTTATTTTTTTAATTCTACATCATCCAGTAGAATCCTCCTGATAAACCAAAAAAAGGATAGATGGTAAACCATCTATCCTTCACGTTTGGATAAATCAACAAATTTAGTATATTCTTTTTGGAAGGCTAATTCCACTGTACCTACTGGACCATTCCGTTGCTTACCCACTATAATCTCTGTAATTCCTTGCTTTTCTGTATCAGGATTATAGTACTCATCACGATAAATAAAAGCCACTAAATCAGCATCCTGCTCAATAGAACCACTTGATCTTAAGTCACTTAACCGCGGTCGTTTATCATTTCTCTGTTCTACTGCCCTACTCAACTGAGAGAGAGAAACTACTGGTACATCTAACTCTCTAGCCAAGCCCTTCAGCGAACGAGAAATTTGCGATACCTCTAACTGGCGACTTTCAGTCCGCCCACTACTCTGCATTAATTGTAAATAATCTATTAGAATCATCCCTAAACCATGTTCAGCCTTAATTCTTCTGGCTTTGGCCCTCATTTCCATAGCACTGATTCCTGGAGTATCATCAATCAAAATACTAGACTCTCCTAACCGACCTGCTGCTTGAGATAGTCTCCGCCAGTCTGTATCTCTTAACTTACCTGTTCGTAATCTATGGCTATCCACATGAGCCTCTGAACACAACATCCGCTGGACCAATTGTGACTTAGCCATCTCCAACGAAAAAATGGCTACTGGAATATCCTCTTCTACAGCAACATACTGGGCAATATTAAGAGCTAAAGCTGTCTTACCCATACTAGGTCGCGCTGCAATAATATTCAAACTGGAATCCTGAAACCCAGAAGTCATCTTATCCAGGTCATGAAACCCGGTAGGCACTCCAGTTACATCACTATCATGCTCATGCAACTGTTCTAAGCGATCAAAAGTATCCATTAATACATCCTTAACATTAGCAAATCCTTCTACCCTTCTTGTTTGCGAAATCTCAAAGATTTTACTCTCGGCCTCATCTAACAGACTGTCAGCACTCTTTTCGCCACTATAGCCTAGTTGTGATATCTCACTTGATACCTTAATCAACCGCCTTAAAATTGATTTTTCTTCTACAATCTGAGCATAGTGTTCTATATTAGCTGCTGTAGGAACACTATTAACTAACGAAGTAATATAAGAAGCACCGCCAACATCCTCTAACTCTTCTTCCTCTCGTAATTCCTGGTTAATCGTCACTAAATCAACAGGTTCTCCTTGGTCAAAGAGCTGACCAATAGCCCTAAAAATAGTAGCATGCGATTGCCAGTAGAAGTCATCTCCATTTAAAACTTCAATTGCTTTAGCAATTGCATCTTTATCCAGTAACATAGATCCTAAAGTGGATTTTTCCGCATCTAAACTATGAGGAGGTACCTTTTCCACCTCACCCATTGTCTTTCACCTCCTCTAATAATCTGGTACATTTTAGCACTAAATCAATTATAAAAAACCAAAAGAGTAGCATTTACCAGCTACTCTTTGGGGCTTAATAATCTATATAACTGTCTACTAACCTAGGCTTCTACTACTTTAACCTTCACTGTAGCTAGCACTTCGGTATGCAATTTAACCTCTACTTTAGTAGTACCTAAAGTCTTGATATTATCAGTTAATTGTACCTTCCTCTTATCAACTTTAATTCCTGTTTCCTCTTTAATTTTCTCTGCTATATCAGTAGAAGTAACTGAACCAAACAATTTGCCATTATCCCCAGCTTTAACTGCTATCTCTAACAGCAGGTCTTCAATTTCAGCAGCTTTTTCTTCCGCTTCTTCTATCTGACGTTCTTCTCGCTGCTCTTGAGCTTTTCGTTTCTGTCTTAAATTCTTTAAGTTACCTTCCGTAGCTTTCTTAGCCAATCCTTTGGGAAATAAAAAATTACGAGCGTATCCATCTGCAGCTTCTACTACTTCACCTTGCTGACCTAAACCATTTACATCTTCTTCTAAAATCACTTTCATAATATCCCTCCCTGAGTCTAAACTACTTTTGTAATTGATTTAATCCTCTAAAATCAAATATAACATCAGCTAAACCAACTAAAAATAATAACTGAATGGTAAGAGGAAAGAAGATAACACCTACTAAGATAGTTAATCTATTTAGTTTATTAGCTAAAAAATAATAATAAGCTACAGCTAATCCTTCCACTGATAATAAAAAGCTAACTAAAACATAAATATTCATCCAGATAAAATGTTGGTTAAAATAGACAGCAAAGAAATAAAATAATAGAGTGAATCTTGGTAACTTAACCTCCTCTAAAGAGAATAATGGAGGATAATCAAACTCAGCAAACCTATTCAAAACTTTGCTACTCAAATAATAGTTACTAGTCGCTACTAATAATCCACTACACAAAAATAAGGTAGGATAAGTAGTTGTCAATAAAGTTAAAAATTGCTTCTTTATTGTAGCTAAAACTTCCTCAGAAATATCTATTTCTTGATAGAATTTAGCAACTAAATCTAAAACTGATTTTATTTGTTGAACAATATCGATTTCTAACATATAGGTAACAACTAGTAAATTAATAACTAAGGATATAACTACAGCAATAGTTCCTACAGTTAAAATCAACTTAGGAGAAAATCCTTCTTCAAAAGCTGCTCCTATAGCTACTCCTACTAAACCAGTATAAAAAACAGTTAAAAATAATAAAGCAGGATTGATAAACAGGATTAAAATAATAGCATTCACTACACTAGCAATGATACTTAATCTACTATTCCATCTAGCTGCTAGAATGATTAGAGGTAAGGGGGTTATTAATAATAGAAGGCTACCTAACGGAAAATAGAGGCCTAAAATAGTCATTACGGCAGTAAACCCAGCTAATAATGCTCCTTCAATCAATGCTCTTGTCTGCAATAAACCCACCTCAATTTCGCTTCCGCAAATGCTCTAAAAGTTTACTTAAGTCGCCATACCACTCTTCAATCTGGTGTTCGCTATCTATGTTATTTTGGATTTTTTTCTCTAACTTCCTATCTAGTTGGTCAAAAGAATAACCTAATCTTTGGGCCAACAAGTAGATAGCCATGATAATACTTGCTATTATATCCAATAATTCAAATTGATCATTATCTCCTACCATCGACTTAAATAATTTAGATATGTTATCTAATATCTCTGTCTTCAGCCACTCAATAATTTTTAAATTCTTTGTGATAGACCCTTCTTTAGAGTTAAACTTTTTCATGAAGAACCTCCTAAATAACCAATGTCTACCACTTACTTCTGGAAAAAAATTCTTTTTCCTGCAAAATTAAAATAAAAGGAGGTATCAAATACCTCCTTTTAATAAACTAGTCTATCTTAAAAGGTAATAAAGCCATATTTCTAGCTCTCTTAATTGCTGAAGTTACCTTTCTTTGGTGTTGCGCACAATTACCAGTAATTCTTCTTGGTAGAATTTTTCCTCGATCAGTTATATATTTACGTAGATTTTGGACGTCTTTATAATCAATTTTTTCTATATCTTTTGCACAAAATTCGCAAGACTTGCCCCGTGCCATACAGTCACCTCCTTAACAAACTTATTTAAAATGGTACTTCTATATCGTCATCATTATTAGCGGACTGATTTTGATCAGAAGTCTGATTATTATTGTTGTTACTACTATCTCCATACTCTAAAAACTGAACACTATTAGCTACTACTTCAGTTACTCTTCGGCGTTGGCCTTGGTCAGTTTCATAAGATCTAATCTGTAATCTACCTTCTGCTGCTGCTAATCTTCCTTTAGCTAAGTAATTAGCACAGTTTTCAGCCTGCTTACGCCAGACAACAATATCTATAAAATCAGTATCATATTCGCCATCTCTATTTCTAAAATTACGCTCCACAGCTAATGTAAAATTACAAACTGCTGTCCCACTGGGAGTATATCTTAACTCAGGGTCATCAGTCAATCTACCGATTAGCACAACTTTATTAAGCACTTATTACACCACCCTGCTATTACTCATCCTTAAGAATTATATTTCTCATGATATTATCATTAATATCATAAACTCTTCTTAGCTCGTCAACAGTTGCAGGAGTACCTTGGAAATTAACTACTGTATAATAACCAGCTTGATGGTCATTAACCTCATAAGCCAATTCTTTAGTACCCCATTCATCTAAATTAACTACTTCACCTTCGTAATTAGCAATCGCATCAGTTACTCTTTCTACTAATTCTTCTGTAGCTTCTTCTTCTAAATCAGGATTAATAATAAACATAGTCTCGTATTTTCGCATTCACTTCACCTCCTCCATATGGTCATGGCCCTAAATTGTAGTTAGAGCATGGAATCGATTATTATTATAACATAGCTTGACCAATTTGCAAACAACCTTTTTGACTAAACATTAAACTTAAAGTGGCAGACATCTCCATCCTGGATTATATAATCCTTACCTTCTAAACGCAAAGTACCATTTTCTCTAGCTTGAGCAAAAGAACCTGCTTCTACTAACTTTTCATAACTGATAACTTCTGCTCTGATAAATCCTCGCTCCATATCAGAATGGATCGTTCCAGCAGCTTCTGGAGCAGTAGCTCCTTGTTGTACCGTCCAGGCTCTCACTTCTTTCTCTCCTGCTGTAAAGAAAGTAAGCAAACCTAACAGCCGATAACCTGCTTTAATTAATTTATCCAAACCTGACTCTTCTATTCCTAATTCTGCCAAAAATAGCTCTTTTTCCTCACCACCAAGCTCAGCTACTTCTGACTCAATTCCAGCACTAACAGTTACTACTTCTGCCTCTTCTTGCTCTGCTTTAGATTTTATCTTATTTACTAAAGGATTGTTTTCCTGAACAATATCCTCTTCTCCTACATTAGCAGCATATAAAACTGGTTTTAACGTTAATAAATTTAAATCTCTAATTAATTTTTCTTCTCGAGCCGATAAATCTAAAATCCGAGCTGGCTGACCTTCTTCTAGTACAGCTTCTACTTTTTCTAATACTTCAAATTGTTCTTCATACTTTTGTTCCCCAGACTTTAACATCCGTTCTGTCTTTTCTTTTTTATTAGTTACACTATCTAAATCAGCTAAAATAAGCTCCATTTCAATAATCTCTATATCCCGTAAAGGATCTACACTACCTTCGACATGAGTAATATCATCATCTTCAAAACAACGAACAACGTGAACAATAGCATCCACTTCCCGAATATTGCCTAAAAACTTATTTCCTAATCCTTCTCCTTCACTAGCTCCTTTAACTAACCCAGCAATATCCACAAACTCAATAGCTGTCGGTATTGTTTCCTGGGGCTCAATTAACTCAGTTAACTTATCCAACCTCTGATCTGGAACATCTACAATCCCTACATTAGGATCAATAGTACAGAAAGGATAATTCTCTGAGTCAGCTCCTGCTTCAGTAATTGCATTAAATAAAGTTGATTTTCCTACATTAGGTAATCCTACAATTCCACACTTCAAACCCATAGTACAAACCGCTCCTTTATGTTAGTTTACAGTTTATAATTTATAATTTACAGTGACCTTGTCCTTAATCTAATCCTTAACCTCGGCCTTGTCCTTAACCTTCCTCTACTTTCTGCTGAACACTCTTCTCAAATTTTTTTCTCGGTAACATCAGAAGTCTATCACATTCTAAACAGCGAACTCTAAAGTCAGCTCCTGTTCTTAAAATTTCCCATTTATCATTCCCACAGGGATGTTCTTTCTTAAACTGCACGACTTCTCCAACAGCAAATTCCATGCTGTCACCTCCTAGTTAAACTCCTTATAAAAGTATATAAGGAAATAGTAGAAAATGCAAACAGAACTGATTATTGATATAAAGTATAACTTTACAAATTTACACTTTAATCTCTACAACCTTAAAATTCATTCCGGAAAGCTTGCAAGCAAGCTTTTTTCCGTGATACTTTTTTCACGACAAAAAAGTATCCAAAAAGTCTTAGGAAAGAGAAAATGCTTCTTACCATTGAAAAAATGTTCAGCTGCTAAGTAGTATTAAAATTTAGTTTAATCTCTAGTTCTTAATCTTAGAACGCTTCTCTTTCCTGTTTAAAATTCAAAAACTTAAAAAGTTCTAGAATTGGTAACTTTTAATGATTGTTCTACTTAAATTAAACCAGAGCAACCTTTTGTAATTACTAGGTAAGAGTTTCACAACGATATTTGAATTTTTTTAGTAACGAATCTTAGCGATCTGGAGTAAAAATAAGGCTTGAATTACCTAATTTGTAGAATATTAAATTAGGTTAGCCTTATTTTTAAGCAGTGAGCTCTAGATGAGTTTGAAAAAATTCAGAGAGTGAGAAAACTCTTGCCTAGTAAACTAGGGGACGACATTATATCAATTATGTTTCACTCTTCTCCACAACTGTTAAATGATTATAAGGAATCTCAATCCCTACCTGATCAAAACGTTCTTTAACCTGCTGTTTTAGTACCCGTTCCATCTGCCAAAGCTGAAAAGGCTCCACCATAGCAACTAAACGTAAATTAACACTGGAATCAGCTAACTCCTGGACTCCTAGCACAGTTGGCCCTTCTTTAAATACTGTAGTATATTCTTCTTTAATTTCCTCACATAACTTATCTAAGACATTAAGTGCTTCCTGGATATCCTGTTCATAAGTAATTGCTGCATCAACTACAACTCTTCTTGCACTAGCAGTCAAGTTAGTTACTTGGTCAATACTACCATTAGGAATAGTATGAATTATACCATCAAAGTCTTTGATTTTAGTTACGCGGAGACCTATCTCCTCTACAATACCTTCTCGATTAGCAATCTTAATATAATCGCCTACTACAAATTGTTTTTCAAAAATAATAAAGAAACCAGTAATAACATCTTTAACCAAACTCTGAGCTCCAAAACCAACAGCTACCCCTACTACTCCTGCTCCAGTGATAATCGAAACAGTTGGCACTCCTAAAACCTCAAGTACCATAGTCCCGCCTATAAAATAGAAAAGATACCGTAAACCACTATGTAATAAACTATTTAATGTCTTATTTCGTTGTTTAACATACTGATCAGTATCAGCTTTTTCTCGAAACATCTGCGTTAGAAATTTATCTCCTAAATACAATAATAATTTAGTAGCTACTACAATACTTACTATCTGTAGCAAGGCTAGTCCAATTTGAATTAAAGTAGCAGGAGCAAAAAATTGAGCTAACCAAGCAATCACTTGCTCCATATTAGCTCTCCTTTCTGTAATTTTCCATTTTCATAAAACAATCTAGGTATTCTCGGGCCAACTCTACTAACCACTTCATAATTAATAGTTCCTAATAAATAACGTTGGCCCTGGTATAAAACTTCTGCTGTATCAGATTATAATGAGTTGTCATATCTAGTTTATCTCGTACCTGTTCTAAGTTATATTTAATAGCATCTAAATCAATTTCTAGCCAACTAGAGCCAGTAACCTCCATAATCACCACTTCCTTTATACACCTTCTGTCCGGCATAACTAACTATTAATCCCGCCATCAAACTCAAATTTATTTTTCCTAACCAGGGATAAATTAATTCAACTAATTTAGAAAAACGTAAATTAACTATTGGTAGCACAATAACTAAGATTAGTAATAATAATCTACCTTTAGTTAAAGAACAAACTGCTTCTAACCTCGTTACTAAGCCGTATAAATTACAGCTTGCTGTAGTCAACATTGCCAACCACAATACTATACCATAGACATAATAAAGCTTAGCTTGGTACTTATAAACTATCTCCAACATAGGTATCTCACTAGCAATAATTTCTGGAGTATACTGCAACAAAATACTACCTATTACAAAAGCAATTATTCCCAACATCAATCCTCCCGCAAAGATACCTATAACTACTTCCTGTCGCCTCATTTTAGCTGTTAAAGGTAGTAAAATAACCATTCCTAATACTAAATTATAACCACTATAGACTGCAGCAGAAGTAACAATAGGTAACTTAAAAGAGAATGAGGGCTCAACTAAATCAGCCGTAGTAGTTAAATTAATTACTACTACCAGACTAATTATAATTAAAACAGGGATTAATAGAGTATTTAATTTCATTATTCCTTCCAATCCATAATAATTACTACCGACTATGATAAACACTGTCACCACTAACCCTAGATTAAGAGGCCAAGTAAAAAGATAATTAAAGATTTCTTTGCAACCAGCTAGCATAACAATTAAACTTCCTAATAAAAATAAAGTTAAAAAAAGATCGGCTACTAAACCAATTACTCTACCGCCAAGTTTATAAAATAAATTATGATAATCCTCTAATTGAAAGTGGTAGCCTACTAACCCCATACTAATACCTAATAAAATAAATAACAGACCTGAGATGATAATTCCAGTTAGACCACTAGCGCCATAGACAATAAAAAATTGTAGTAACTCCTGGCCAGAAGCAAATCCAGCTCCAATAATAGCTCCGATATATGTAACAGCTACTTGAAAATATCTCTTTAACTTCATATTATTCCTCCCCCCTCTTTAATACATATGAAATAAGAAATAAACTTAAATTAGTAAAATATTACAGTTTAAAACTAGCTATAAACTCATATACTAAAAAAGATAATAAATTGCTTCTTTAGGGAGGAAGAACATGAAACCACAAGAGCCAACAAGCTGTCAATACTGTGCAACACAACTAGCTAACCCTAAGTTCTTTAGGGATCAACAACCTGTCTGTCAAAGTTGCTACTTGGCTTTACAGAATATATCCTCAACTGACTTTGATAGACAAAAACTACTAACTAACAACCGAGTTCATATTGATGATCCACTAGCAATTTCTAATCTAAAAAAAATTATTAATCACCAGCTACAACTAAAGTATCACGCAGACCACCAGAAATTAATCGTGGCCTGTATTGGGACTGATCGTTCCACAGGAGATGCATTAGGCCCTTTAGTTGGATCCAAACTAACTAAATTCCGCTTTAATAATTCAGTTGATATTTTAGGTACTTTAGAAAACCCAGTCCACGCTACCAATCTACAAGATCAAATTGAAAAAATCCAACACAAATATAATAATCCTTTTATTATAGCTATTGATGCTGGATTAGGAAAGAATAATAGTGTTGGTTCAATCAGCGTCAAAAATGGTCCCTTACAACCAGGCACTGGAGTCGATAAAAAATTGCCAGAAATAGGCAATCTACATATTACTGGTTTAGTTAATGTAGCTGGCTATATGGAGTACTTTGTTCTCCAAAGCACTAGATTGAATATAGTATTTAAAATGTCTAAAATAATCTCTTATGCCTTAGCTAAGACTTTAAAATAACTACAGCTCTAACTTCATTTTAACATGTTCAATTCCTGCTTCTACAATTATTTCTTCCGAAATAACCTGAAAACCATTCTGCAGATAAAATTCTCGCGCCTTTAACTGAGCATGTAAAACGAGAGTAGCTAACTTTTGTTGTTGAGCATACATAGTAACTGACTCTAACAACTTACTACCTACTCTTTGGCGACGGAAATCAACCTTAACAGCCATTCGTTCTACCTTACCTGTCTGATTATCGCTTCGAAGCCGGCAAGTACCAATTACTTCTCCTTGCTTGACAGCTATAAACTGATCTGCCTGTTGATCATTACCATCAATTTCTAATTCTAAAGGTACATCTTGCTCTTCGACAAATACTTCTTTTCTGACCTCTAAAGCCTGCTCTAACTCCTGGTTAGTTGTTGCTTGTTTAACCTTCATTAACCTGCTCCTCATCAGGTAAGTCTATTACAGCTTCTTGCTCCTCATCTGAAGCCAACTGGCTTCTATCTAAATTAGCTGTACTACTTCCCTCAAAGACGCCACCATCATGAATCACTAAATTAGAGATACTAATATCTCCACTCAACCGGCCTGTACTAACAACCTCTAATTTATCATCAACTACTACATTGCCTTCTACTGAACCAGCAATCATCACATTTTCAGCTTTTATATCAGCAGTTAATCTACCTTCTTGACCAATAAATACATCTCCTTCAGCAGTTAGTGTACCATTTAACTGCCCATCAATCCTGATTGATTCTTCCACTTCAATCTCGCCTTCAATAATTGTTTCTTGACTAATTACTGTCCCTACATTTTTATCATCT
Source organism: Halanaerobaculum tunisiense (assembly GCF_054657635.1). Classification (NCBI taxonomy): domain Bacteria; kingdom Bacillati; phylum Bacillota; class Clostridia; order Halanaerobiales; family Halobacteroidaceae; genus Halanaerobaculum; species Halanaerobaculum tunisiense. The sequence goes on along the minus strand of NZ_BAAHYI010000002.1, from coordinate 32,099 downwards.
TGTTTATCACTTCCAAACATTAGTTATACCCTCCTTGATTATTTTATAACCTATTTTATATATTCTATAGGATTAATTGGTTTACCTTGGTATTGAATTTCATAATGTAGATGCGGACCAGTACTCCGGCCTGTATTACCAGTTAAAGCAATAGTCTGTCCTCTACTTACTTGCTCACCTACTCTAACTAACAATCGTTTATTATGTCCATATAAAGTTCGGTAGCCATAACCATGATCAATAATAATTGCTTTTCCGTAACCTTGTTTTTGCCCAGCAAAGATAACTTTTCCTCTTCCAGTAGCAATTGCCTTGTGATTATACCAGACTCCAATGTCTACCCCATCATGAAACACTTTTCTATTCAATACGGGGTGATCACGATAACCATAGGCAGAGCTGATTTTTCCTTTCTGCTTCTTAATCGGCCACCCTTGTGGTTTAGAAGCTAAATAATCTTTATACCTTGTGACATCTTCTTTCAGTTGGGATAATTTCTGTTCCCCTTGTGGTAGATCCTTTTGTAAAGAACTAACATTTTTTTCCGCCTGTCGAACCACATTTTCATTTGCTTGCTTTGGAGTATAACTTACTGTTTTAACTGTTGTAGAATCTACTTTAGCTTGCTGGTCAGGCTGGCTATTAAAATCAACCATCTGCTTGATCTTACGGTTTTCTTTCTTTAGTTGACTAAATTGTTCTTTTATTTTTTCTGTCTCCCGAGATAACTTAGCTAGCTTTTCATACAAATGTTCGTTTTTCTTCTTTAATTGTTTGTTTTGTTGCTCATAAGGTTTAAGAGTTGCTATTTTTTGCTGCACAGAATCATACTGGGTATAGTAATAATATAAACACCCTAGTAGAGATACCAGACTAACTAATAAACAAACACCAGCAACTCTTAACCATTTTTTTGGAATTCGAATCCGGAATACATCTTGCGAAGTATGGGGTATAATCTGTAAAGTGATCTCTTTTTTTGACTTATTTTCAGACATCGTCTCCCCCCCTTCCTAACTTATTATTTTCAACCTAACTAAGATCTAAAAGAAAGTTACTAACAAAACATTAACTAAAATTGCAGGTAATAAATTACCCACTTTGATCTCAGTTATTTCTAATATATTAAGAGCAATTCCTACAATCAATAATCCACCAATAGCTGTCATCTCAGTCACTACATTGGAGGTTAAAATACTAGTTAACCAGCTAGCTAACAAAGTGATTGTTCCTTGGTAGACCAAAACAGAACCAGCTGCTAAAATAACCCCTGCCCCCAATGTGGACGCAAAAGCAATAGCAGAAAATCCATCTAGTAGTGATTTAGCATATAAAGTAGAAGGATTTTGTTGTAATCCATCCTGAACCGCCCCCATAATAGCCATAGCCCCCACACAATAAATCAAACTACACTGCACAAAGCCAACTACTAGACCATCTTGACTACCAAATATTCCTTCTAACCAATTACCTACCTGCTCTAATCTGGTTTCAATCTTTAGTCCTTCCCCAATCAGACCTCCAATCACTAAACTAAAAATTATTAAAGTCATTTCTTGACCTTTGAGAGCCATTTGGAACCCAATTAATAAGACAGCAAGACTTAGCCCCTGAATTACAACTTCTTTTAGCGAATTGGGGAGTTTATCTCCCAAAAATAATCCTATACTACCTCCAATGACAATTGCTATTGTATTTACTATAGTTCCTGTCACATTTAACCACCATTCCTTATGTTATATTTTATTCACTATTTTAATCAAGATTCCTGCTAAATAAACCCATAGATATTTTTTACAATAATTACAAACAGATCCTACTCCTCGCCAAATAAAACTAAGGAATAGGATCTATAAACGAAATATTCCTTTCGGTAGCCTGACAGTCCTAGCATAATAATTACACCGTAAACTCATAACTTTGCGACCTTATTTTTCAATAAGTGTGACTTTTTTGAGGATAAATCGATTTATTTACTTTTTAATTACTTATTACAATAATACTAGATAATTTTCGTTTTTCCTTTCTCAACCAGATATTATTTTTTAATCCAGTTATAAAAATAGATTAACTAAACAAATCCTCCCCTGAATTCAGGGGAGGATAGTCAATTTGAAATACTATTAGGGTATAATATTTTTAAATAATTCCTTAAGTTTATTCATCTCCCATAGCAACTTCATTAATGAAGTTGTTACTTAATATTTCCAGCTTCCTAAACTTCAGCAGCTATTTCTTGACTGATCTCTACTACTTTTTTTATCTCCTCTAATGTATTAAAATAACCAACACTAAATCTAACTGTCCCCTGTTCAAAAGTACCTAAACTACGGTGAGCTAAAGGAGCACAATGGAGACCAGTTCTGACTGCTACATCAAAGGCCTTATCTAAAACATAACCTACTTCACCTGCATCTTCAGTGCCAAAATTAACTGACAGAAGTTGCACTTGATTCTCTATCTCAGTTGGTCTATATAAATTAACTTCTGGTATCTGTTCTAATTCAGTAACTAAATACTTTACTAATTTTTTCTCATGTTGTCTAATATCAGCTAAACCTTGCTCTAGAATAAATTCTACTCCTGACTGTAAGCCAGCTAAACCAACTGTATTAGGGGTTCCACTCTCGTATCTATCTGGTCTGATCCGAGGTTGGTAAATATCCTCTGAATTACTACCAGTTCCTCCTGTTAGTAGGGGGTTGAGTTCTATATCCTCCTTTAAATACAGTCCTCCTGTCCCTGGCGGGCCAAATAAAGACTTATGCCCTGTAAAAGCTAGCAGATCAATCTTCATCTGTTGGACATCAATCGGATAAACCCCAGCTGTCTGGGCGGCATCAACTAATAATCTAATATCTTTATCTGCTACTAACTCTCCTAATTCTGCTAGAGGTAATAAATAACCAGTTACATTAGAAGCATGACTTACAGCTACTAACTTAGTATTCTCCTGGAGACTATTCTGTATCTGCTCTAACTTAACCTGGCCTCTATTATCTGCAGGAACAATTGTTAACTCTATCTCTGGTTCTAATTCTTTTAGTGGTCGTAAAATAGAGTTATGGGCCAAACTAGTCGTTACTACATGATCTCCTGTTTCTAAATAACCTTGCAGAGCCAAATTTAAAGCTTCCGTTGCATTCTTAGTTAGGATAATCTCTTGACTACTAGTTGCATTAAAGAAATCTGCTATCAAATTTCTTGTCTGCCAGACTACTTCCCCAGCTTGAGCAGCCATCTGATGTCCGGCCCGACCTGGGTTGGCTGCCTTCTGGCGCATAAACTGATCCATAGCCTGATAGACTTGTTCTGGTTTCGGCCAACTTGTAGCTGCATTATCAAGATAAATCACTTACATCATCCCTTTTTTACTTATTCTTGGGCCCAAATCTCTTTAGCAGTGGGAAAAGGTTCTAAAGCCCGATCCAAAATCCCATGCACATGAGCAATCAACATCCCATAATTAATAACTGGAATACCTAAACTGTCAGCTTTCTTTAACCGATATAATATTTCTTTTCTATTCGTCATACAACCACCACACTGGACTATCAAATCATATTTCTCAATCTGTCCTGGAAATTCTCGGCCAGCTACATGGTCAAACTCCAATTCTCCACCAACAAATCCTTCTATCCAATTAGGAATCTTGACTGTTCCTATATCCTCAGCAGTCCGATGATGAGTACAAGATTCAGCTATTAAGACTTGATCGCCCGGATTTAATGCTTCAATTCCTTTAACTCCCCTAGTATAAATCTCTAAATCACCTTTATAGCGAGCAAAAAGAATAGAAAAACCAGTCAACTTAATCTCTTCTGGTACTACAGTAGATACATCTTTAAAGGCTTGTGAATCAGTTACCACCATCTCTGGCTTAGACTCCAGCTCAGCTAAAGCTCCTTCTAATTCAGTATCCTTGGCCACCATTGCCTGCGCATCATTATCCAATACATCACGTAAAGTCTGCATCTGAGGTAAGATCAAGCGCCCCTTAGGTGCAGCACTATCAATTGGAACTACTAGAACAACTGTATCTTGAGGCTCGATTAAATCACCAATAATATGTGGCTCTTCAAATTCGGTTGGAGCATTAAAGACAATCTCTTTCTTTAGTTCTTCAACTCCTGTCTCTTCTGTAGCACTGACAGTTAATAACTTAGTACCTAACTCTTCCATTAGTTCTTGTTCATCTATTTCTTCTACTTTGTCTAATTTATTAATAACTCCTACTACAGGTATTTCTCTAGCTTCAACTTCTGCTAACAGTTCCTTCTCGTAGTCACCAACTCCTTGTTCAGGATCAACTACTAAGACTGCTAAATCAGTCCGGCCTAAGACTTCTTTAGTCTTCTTGACTCGTAACTCACCTAATTCACCTGTATCATCAATTCCGGCAGTATCAATCATCGTTACTGGACCTAAAGGATGTAATTCCATCGACTTATAAACTGGGTCCGTAGTAGTCCCTGCTATCTCTGATACAACTGCTAATTCCTGATTAGTTAAAGCATTAATCAAACTCGATTTACCAACATTTCTCCGCCCTAAAATAGCTATATGAACTCGATTAGCCTGTGGTGTTTTCTGCATCTATCTCACTCCTATCTATCCGCTTAAGTTGGTCTAGATTAATATATGGGGGAATTTTTCGATCAGCCTCTAAAATGGATTGAACAGCAAAATCTAAATCAACCATATTCTTCTCACTATAAATCTGATAATTATCTCGTAAGGCAGGAGGAGTCATAATCAACATAATCACATTAGCTCCTGCTCTTAAGCCTTCTGTTTGCCCATCTTCAGTTAAAGAAGCTAAGGCAGTCGTCGAAGGAATAAATACATTTTGACAGACCAGACGCATCACTGCTACAACCTTTAGTGATAATAAAAAATCACCAGCAGTATAGTCTTCGTATGGTGTTCCAGCAGCTGGTAAAAACGGGCCAACTCCAATCATATGAATCCCATACTTCTTCTGGAAGAGAATATCTTCAGCTAAGTGGTCTATAGTCTGATTAGGTAGACCAATCATCCCTCCTGAGCCAGTAATATAACCTAATTCCTTGAGCCATTTAGTATGCTGTTTTCTCGTCTCATAATCATCATCAGGATTAATCTGGTCAAATAAACAAAGATTAGCTGCTTCTATCTTGAGCAAATAGTTGTTGGCCCCTGCCTCTCTAAAAGTCTGGTACTCTTTATAAGATCGCTCACCTAAACTAAGAGTAATCTGCATCCCAAACTCTTCTTTAATCCGTCGGATGATACTAACAATTTTATCAGTAGTATACCACGGATCCTCACCAGACTGGAGAATAACCGTCTTAATCCCTAACTCATTTATCTCCGCTACTCCTTCTAAAATTTCATCCTCAGTCATTCGATAGCGGGGAATATCATTATCCCGACGCAAGCCGCAATAGTTGCAATTTTTAGTACAATAGTTAGAAAACTCAATTGCTGCTCGAATATCAACCATATCGCTGACCATTTCTTGTCTTATTCTATTAGCTGAAGCAAATAAAGCCTCTAGCTCATCATCACCTTCCGCGTCTAAAAGGCTAATTACCTCTTGTTTGGATAATACTCCATCTTGAGCTACCTTACTTAAAGCTTTCTTGAATCCAGCTCTCAAATCAAGTTCCAATAAATCCTGCCATTCTGCTCTTCTATCCTTGGGCTCAATAGGATAGATATCTTCCCACTCAATAGTAGAGTAATTATTGAGTACTTCTTCTACTTTAGATTCTTGGTGTCTACTAAAGCGAATAGCTGTTGTACAAGCTGAGCCAATCCCCTGTGGGGTAGGAACCAGCTCAGTTGTAATTCCTTGCTTCTTAAGCCGTTGATTAGCTTCTAGCATATGATGAGTAGAAGCACAGACTAAAACTGACTGTTCATCACTTTCCTCAGCTAAAAATTTATCCCGTAAAGCCATTTTGCCACCTGCTTTCGAATTAGTCGTGAGCTATGAGTCGTGAGTCATGAGCTAATTCAAAACCAAAATCCCAATCAAAAAGATATCTCAAACTTCATAAAGATTAGATTTTGATTGTAGAGGTTTTGAACTAGCTCACAGCTAATAGCTGATGACTCATAGCTTAAACTTCTATATACTGCTCAAATAAATCTAGTAGTTGCTCCTTAACATCTGCAATATTCTGCCCTAGTAAAACATAATCTGCATTCTCTACTATTGTCTGCGGAGGAATAAACTGTTCTGTTCCTATCTTAAAGACATGTTCTACCCGCTTGCCATGCTTCTTAGCTAACCAGACCTTCATCTGATTTTTATCTATTAGATTACTTATCTCTGTTTTAAAAGTATAAATCTCGTTCTCCATTAGCAACCCGCCTTAATTTATCTTCTAATTCCTCTTTAATCTCTGGATTGTTAATTTCCGCCATTTTATCAGCTATTAACTGCTCACCATCTTGTCTAGTCTCCTCAGTTGCATAATCCTCTAAATACTCTTTAAAAGTTAAGATAGCATTCGGAGTACAATAACGCTTAATAAAACCGGGAATAGCAAACTCCATAAAGTGTTCTCCTGTTCGGCCTAACCGATAACAAGCAGTACAAAAAGAAGGCAATTGACCATTATTAACTTGTTCGTGGATTACTTCTTCTAAGGACCGAGTATCACCAATCTTAAACTGTTCTCGATTTAAATCCTGTTCCTCACCCTTGGCTGTATAACCATTCATCTCAATTCTTGTTCCTGCATCAATCTGGGAAACCCCTAATTCAATTACTTCTCGTCTAATCTCAGCACTTTCTCTAGCAGTTAAAATCAACCCCGTATATGGTACTGCCAAACGTAAGATAGCTACTAGTCGTTTGAATTCAGCATCATCAACTAAATACTCCTCATCAATATCCATATTAGTAGCTTCTTTTAAACGAGGGAAAGAAATAGTATGCGGGCCAACTCCATACTTCTCCTCGAGATGGATTGTATGCTCTAATAAACCTAACACTTCGTATTTCCAGTCATATAGTCCGAACAAGGCACCAATACCTACATCATCAACCTCAGCCTCCATTGCTCTATCTAAGCCTGTCAGACGCCAAGCAAAGTCCGATTTAGGTCCAGAAGGATGAACTTGCTGGTAAGTCTCATGATGATATGTCTCTTGGAAGATCTGATAGGTCCCAATACCAACTTCTTTAAGTTTTTTATAACCTGCAACATCAAGTGGAGCAGCATTAATATTAACTCGTCTAATCTCCCCTGTATCCTCTTTAGTGTCATAAACTGTTTTAACAGTCTCAGCAATAAAATCAGCGTCATAATCAGGATGTTCCCCATAAACTAAAATAGATCGCTTCTGACCTCTTGATTCTAGAGCTTTAATCTGGTCAGCTAACTGGTCATGACTTAGAGTACACCGCTCAATTTGACTATTAGAAGCCTTAAAACCACAATACTTACAGTTATTAATACATTTATTTCCTACATATAAAGGAGCAAAAAATACAATTCGATCACCATACACCTTATTCTTTAACTGTTTGGCCCCAGCTAAAATCTTATCTATCTCTTCAGGTTGATCAGCCTGTAATAAACAAGCTGTCTCCTGGAGACTCAATCGTTCCTTATTTAAAGACTTATTAATAATCCTTTCTATCTCTCTTTCAGTCGGCTCTACCTCGGTTAAAATTCGTTCTAATTTAGCATCCTCTATAAAATCCTGATTCATGTTATCACCTCATTTTTTTTAATTGACAATTAAACTTAATTGATATAAAGTGGCACTTTCGTGCCACTTTATATCAGCTATCAGCTGTCTGCTATGTGTCGTGAGCCAAGTCAAATTCTTCAATTCAAAACCATAGATATAGTTCAGCCCTTTAGAATATAGGAATTATAAGGGTTAGGTTTTGAATTTGAATGTTTTGAATTGGCTGACAGCACACAGCACACGATTGACGACTGTGTCACCTTTGGTGACACAATATATCAATAATGTACAATTAGCAATTACTTTCCTACTCCAAATAAAAAAGACTTACCCTGAGGGCAAGTCGCGATTTACTACGCCTATTGCTTAGCCCTCTGGGTGATCAGGTCCCCCCCTTTCACTAAGAGTTGCTTTTTTAATTGTGAGTTCATCCTCTAAAGCAGGATTTCTCCCACTTTATTAGACTACTATGCAACTTACAAGTTTATTATACCTTACCTCTTGAGCAGTTGCAAATAGGAGCTTAGCCGATATTTTCCGAGTTACTTTATTATATATATTTTATCTCGGAAATTTTCCGAATTCATCACTCAGTAATCCGAAATGTAGTGATAGCAATTACTTCCTGATTACAATATAGATAAATCGTGTACTCTCCTACCTGGTCAGGAACAAAAAGTTGTGTTTGTGTTTTATTAGAAAAACTAATATAATCTCGAACTACATTCTTAGAAAAATTAGATAAAGATAATAAATTAACTAATTTATCTTGAGGATCAAACCACTTGACGACTAAATTATGATTTTGCTCATCAGCAAGCCACGCTACATAGTATTGAACTCCATCATCTTCACTTAAACTAAACTCCTGTTGAATAGTAACTGGTACCCCTTGCTCATTCAATCCTTCTGTAGTTAATAAAGTTTCTAGTTTAACTTGAGCCACTGCTGGAGGACAAGCTAGTAGCAAGATTAAGAGTATAAGAATTATTTTTTTCAGTCTTGGCCCCTCCTATATTGATAATTCCTATAATGGATTCTTAGTTGGTTGTCCTGCTTGTCTAGGATACTCTAGTGGCGTAGAAGCAACTTTATCTACTAGTACTAATCTTCTTTCTGCTTCTCTAAATGGTAGATTAAGTTCCTGTACTTGATTTAGTTGTCCTCCTAATTCTTGAATTGCTGCTTTACTATCTGCTAGTCCATTATCTACTTCTGGTCCTTTATGCGCTATAACTTGTCCTCCTACCTTAGTAAACGGTAGTAGATACTCAGCTAAAATATTCAACTTAGCTACTGCTCTAGCTAAAGCATAATCATAACTTGCCCGATACTCCTTAGCTTGACCATAGTCCTCAGCTCGTCCATGAATAAATTCCACTTTTTTTAAGCCTAACTTATAACAAACCCGGCGTAAAAAACTAATCCGTTTTTGTGAAGCATCCAGTAAAGTAAGATTTAACTCAGGATAAATAATCTTAATCGGCAGACCAGGAAAACCAGCTCCAGTTCCTACATCAATAATTTTCTCATTTCCCGTTAATTTTATTCCCGTTAAACAGGATAAGGAATCCAGGAAATGTTTAACAATAATTTCTTCTGCACTATCTAAAGCAGTTAAATTAATTTTTTGGTTCCATTTTTGTAAAATTTCCAGATAAGTTTTAAAATTTTTAATCTGTTTTTCAGTTAAATCAATTCCTAATTCTTTGGCTCCCTTAACTATTTTTTTCTTCTGCTTGATCATTTTATCACCTAATTTCTATCAAATTGTTCAAGATAAACAGTTAGAACTGAAATATCCGCTGGAGAAACGCCAGGGATTCGACTTGCTTGGCCTACAGAAAGCGGTCTGATCTGTTTTAACTTTTCTTTAGCTTCTAGACTTAGATTATCCAATTGCTCATAATCAATACTTGCCGGTATCTTAGCTTCTTCAAGCTCTTTTTGGCGCTTAATTTGTTCCTGCTGACGTTTAATATATCCTTCGTACTTGAGTTGGATTTCTACTTCTTCTTGCACAGCAGAGGATAATTCTGGCCGTTGAGGATCAAGAGCAGCTAAAGAATCATAATCCAGTTCAGGCCTTTTCAATAAATGACCTAAATTATCTTTATTCTTAACTTGAGCGCTATCCAAACTTGCCAGATAGTCTTGAGCCTCTTGGTCAGAAGAATAAATATCAGTATTTCGCAATCGTTTCTTTTCTGTTTTAATTGCTTCCTGTTTAGTCTGAAATTTATCATATCTGTCTTGGGAGATTAAACCTAATTTATATCCCAGAGGAGTTAACCTTAAATCAGCATTATCCTGGCGTAATACTAATCTATATTCAGCTCGCGAAGTCAACATTCGATAAGGTTCAGCAGTTCCTTGAGTTACTAAATCATCAATCAAAACACCTATATAAGCATCAGACCGGCCTAAAATAACTGAATCTCTCCCTTGGATTGCCCTAGCTGCATTAATCCCAGCCATAATTCCTTGGGCACCTGCCTCTTCATAACCGCTAGTACCATTCAGCTGACCAGCAGTATATAAATCAGTAACTAACTTAGTTTCTAAAGTAGGTTTTAAAACAGTAGGATCTAGACAATCATATTCAATAGCATAAGCAGGACGCATAATTTCTGCCTGACTAAAGCCAGGTAAAGTACGTAACATTTCTACTTGAATCTCCTCTGGTAGACTAGTAGAAAAACCAGATAAGTACATCTCATAAATATACTCTCCTTCTGGTTCTAAATACAGCTTATGCCTGTTCTTATCAGGAAATTTTTGTACTTTAGTCTCTAACGAAGGACAATATCTTGGCTCTTCCCCTTCTAATAAACCAGCTACCATAGGGGATTGATCAATATTTTCCTGAATCACCTGATGAGTCTGTTGGTTAGTAAATAACTCCCAACAGTCCTGCTGATTTAAATTATTGCTAATCGTCTGGTTTGTAAAAGAAAAAGCTACTGGCTCTTCTAAACCAGGTTGGACTTTTAATTCAGCAAAATCAATAGTTCTCTTATCTACCCGCGGAGGTGTTCCTGTCTTGAATCTTCTTAATTCAAAACCTAACTCTTCTAAATTGGCTGATAAAGCATTTGCTGGAAACTGATGATGGGGACCAGAATTAAAACTAGTCTGGCCTACGATGATCTCTCCTTGCAAGAAAGTACCTGTCGTTAGGATTACTTTTTGAGCCCTGAATTGAGCCCCACTTTTAATCTTAACCCCTTGGACAATATCATTCTCTACAATTAATTCCTCTACTAACCCCTGGCGTAAATTAAGATTAGCTTCTTGCTCTAAAACCTGCTTCATCTCTAGGTGATAAGTCATTTTATCTGCTTGAGCTCGTAAAGCTTGGACAGCAGGACCTTTACCAGTATTTAATTTCCGGATATGGATACAAGCACGATCAATATTCTTAGCCATCTCCCCACCTAAAGCATCTATCTCCCGGACAATATTAGTTTTAGCTGGCCCACCAATTGCTGGATTACAAGGCATTAAAGCAATATTATCCAGATCAATAGTAAGTACTAAAGTCTGACACCCTAGCCGAGCACTAGCTAAAGCCGCTTCACAACCAGCATGACCAGCACCTACTACAATTACATCATACTCTTTCATTAATGATCCCTCTCTAACTGTTCTAAATAAATCATTAGTGACGAAATATCAGCTGGTGAAACACCAGAAATTCTAGAAGCTTGACCTAAAGAGACTGGTCTAATCCGATCTAATTTTTCTCTCGCTTCTAACCTTAAATTATCCAACTGCTGATAATCAATATCTGTTGGTAACTTCTTTTCTTCCATTTCTTTAAACTTTTCTACTTGTTTAAGTTGTTTTTTAATATAACCTCGATACTTAACTCTAATCTTGACTTGTTCTTTAACTTCCGGGCCAATCTCTGGTATCTCAGCAGATAATTTATTTAAATCATGATAATCAACTTCTGGTCGCTGCAGAATGGTAGCTAAATTAACAGGTTTCTTTAATCCACCACTGCCTAATTCTTGCAAAGTCTGGCGAACTTCTTTCGTAGGAGTAATCCTAGTATTATCTAAGACTTCCAAAGCAGATTCAATCTTATTCTTTTTATCTTTTACTTGTCTATAATCATCTTCTGCTAGTAACCCTACCTGATAACCAATCTCGCTTAATCTTAAATCAGCATTATCATGGCGCAATAATAATCTATACTCCGCTCGCGAAGTCAACATTCGATAAGGTTCGCTAGTACCTTTAGTTACTAAATCATCAATTAAAACACCTATATAAGCCTCAGACCGCTTCAAAATCAAAGGTTCTTCATCTCTTATAGATAATACAGCGTTAATTCCAGCCATTAAACCTTGGGCTCCTGCTTCTTCATAACCACTTGTTCCATTAATTTGGCCTGCTGTATAAAGATCAGTTACTACTTTATTATCCATTGTTGGTTGTAACTGATAGGGAGGAATATAATCATACTCTACAGCATAACCTGGTCGTACAATCTCCGCTTCTTCTAAACCAGGTACACTTCTGATAATATCTTCTTGGAACTCCTCAGGCATACTAGTAGTTAACCCATTTAAATAGAGTTCATTAGTATCTGCTCCTTCAGGTTCTACAAAAACCTGATGACTTTCCTTATCTGGAAAGCGCATTACTTTCCGATCAATAGAAGGACAATACCTTGGGCCTTCCCCTTCTACAATTCCTGTTGATAGCGGAGATTCTTCGATATTTTTCTTGATTACTTCTTTAGTGTCCTCATTAGTTCTTGTCAGCCAACACGGAATCTGCTCTCTTTCATCTCTTGAAGCAAAGAAGGAAAACTGTAAGGGCTCTTCTGCTCCAGGATGAACTCTCATCTGCTCCAGATTGGCTGTACTCTTATCTACTCGCGGAGGAGTAGCTGTCTGGAATCTATCCAGTTCAATCCCTGCTTCTTCAAGACTATCAGCTAATTTAACTGCTGCAAATTCCCCTTGTCGACCACCAGTATACTTAATATCACCAATAATTACTTTACCATTTAACGAAGTACCTGTGGTTAAAACTACTTTCTCAGCCTGATAGCTAACTCCTGTAATAGTCTCTACTCCTGTTGCTACTCCTTGCTCAATCATTATATCTGTTACTACTGTTTGTTTAAGGTCAAGGTTATCCTGTTCTTGTAAAGTCTTAGTCATCTCTACTTGATACTTATGCTTATCCGCTTGCGCTCTTAAAGCATGGACAGCTGGTCCTTTAGAGGTATTTAACAATTGCATATTCACATAAGCTTTATCAATATTTTTACCCATTTCTCCTCCTAAAGCATCTATCTCTCGGACAATATTTCCCTTAGCCGGACCTCCAATAGAAGGATTACAAGGCATTAAAGCAACGTGATCAATATTTAAAGTTAATAATAAAGTACTACAACCCATCCGAGCACTAGCTAAAGCTGCTTCACAACCTGCATGTCCAGCACCAATTACTATAATATCATACTCTTTCATTCCTCTTCCTCCTTCTTATAAAACCAATTGACAATAGACAATTTACAATCAAAAATTATCCTTTTTAAAATTTTGATACAGGTTAATAATTTTACGACAGATATAATATCCTAATACCAATACCACGATGAGAGTATCATGTAAGAATTAATTTTTGAAATATACAGATTTATTAAGAATTCTAATTGTCAACTGTCAATTGTTAATTGTAAATTAATGTTACTTCCCTAAACAAAAATCAGCAAAGATCTGATCTATAATATCCTCACTTAGAGTATCACCAGTAATCTCTCCTACTGCCTCTAAAGCTTCGCGTAAATCAATAGTTAAAAAGTCATTAGGTAAACCTTGGTTAAAGGTTTCTTTCACATCGGATAAACTCTGTTTAGCTCTATCCAAAGCATTCTTATGTCTTAAGTTGGTGATTAAAGTTTGATTACTAGCTTGGACTTGTCCACTAAAAGCTAAATCAGATATTACTTCTTCTAAATCATCAATTCCTTTATTATCCACAGCTGCTGTTTTAACAATTGGACTATCTCCTGCTAAGTCTTTTACTGTTGCCCAATCAACTTCATTCTCTAAATCCAATTTATTAGCCACAATAACTCTTTCTTTATCTTCAGTTGCTGCAATTAATTCCCGATCCTCCTGGGCAATACCTTGGTTTAAATCTAAGACTAATAAGACTACATCGGCCTTAGCTAAAAATTCTTCCGATTTTTCTATTCCAATTCTTTCTACCTCATCCTCAGCTTCTCTAATCCCTGCTGTATCAATAATCTTCACCGGAATTCCATCCAAATTGATTACTTCTTCAATCACATCTCGAGTTGTCCCTGGAACTTCTGTCACAATAGCTCGTTTTTCTCTCAGTAAAGAATTTAATAAAGTTGATTTTCCCACATTCGGACGACCAATAATTGCTGCTTCAATTCCTTCTTTAATTATCTTACCTCGTTCACTTGTCTGTAATAACTTATCAACTTTGGCTATTACTTGATCAATCCGCTCTCCTAACTCAGCAGAGGAAAAATCATCTATTTCATCCTCAGGAAAATCAATTGTAGCTTCTAAATGGGCCAATAATGAAACTATATCTTGCCGAATAGCAGTTACTTTAGCTGCTAAACCTCCTTCTAGTTGGTCGACAGCTACTTCTAAATTAGCCTCTGTTTGCGAGCGAATCAAATCAATGACAGCCTCAGCTTGGGATAGATCAATCCGCCCATTTAAAAAGGCTCGCTTCGTAAACTCACCAGGATCAGCTAATCTAGCCCCTTGGTGGAGGACAAGATCTAAGATCTTCTTTAAAATCACAGTTCCTCCGTGACAATCTATTTCTACTATATCCTCAGTAGTATATGTTTTAGGAGCTCTCATAACCAAAGTTATAACTTCATCTACTGTTTGGTCTGTTGTAGGATGGACTAAATGACCATAATGGGCTGTATAACTATCTACTTCCGTTAAACTCTTATTTCCTTTACTTTTAAAAACAGTATCTGCTATTTCTATTGCCTCAGGACCACTAATTCTAACAATTCCAATCCCGCCTTCACTAACAGCAGTAGAAATAGCTGCAATCGTATCAGCCTGATACATTGATAACACCTCCAATAATTAAATTATCCTAGTCAAGTTATTTTAATTAATATACCACTAAATTAAAGAAACCCAGTATTAAAAAATACTGGGCAAACTATTATTCAGCCTTAATTACTACTTTCCGATTAGGATCTTGGCCCTTACTATAAGTAGATACATTGGATATATTCTGAATAACTTTATGAATAACCTTTCTCTCATGAGAAGGCATGGGATCTAAACTAATCTGCCCTCCTTTATTTTTAGCTTTATCAGCTAATTTAACAGCTAACTGTTCTAAAGTATTTCTTCTTCTCTCGCGGTAACCTTCAGCATCTAATATAACTCGTAAATAGTCATTTTCTCCTTTATTAACTGCTAGATTAGTAAGATACTGTAATGAATCTAAAGTTTTACCTCGATGTCCAATGATGATTCCTAGGTCATCCCCAGATATATTAAAAACAACTTCGTTATCACTAGTTCTATTTTCAGCTAATTCCACTTCAAAACCTAAATCCATCTTAGTTAATAATTTTTCTAAAAAGAAAAAAGCTTTTTCTACTTTAGACTTTTCTGTTTTAACCTCTAATTTGGCAATTTGTTTACCAAAAATACCTAAAAAACCAGATTTAGGCTCCTTTAATACCTTGTATTCAACCTGATCTCGGGAAACATCTAATTTCTTTAATCCTTCCTTAAGGGCCTCTTCAATATTTTCACCAGTTACAATGACCCTTTGCATCTTAATTAGATTCCTCCTTTAATTCTAAATCATCACTAGACTCAGTATATAATATATATTGTTGCACAGTCATTACTAGATTAGAAATAAACCAATACAGTAAAACTCCTGATGGTAGGCTATAACCAATAACCACAATTAATAATGGCATAAAGTAAGCCATCTTATTCCCCCCACCAGTACCTCCTGACAATTTCTGTGTTAATAAGCTCTGACCTAACATAGTCAATCCAGTCAGAATAACTAAAGGAAGATACGGATTACTCAAATCAGGAATTAACAAAAATGGTTGTCCTACTAATTCTTCCCAACCGCGCAATCCTCTAAACAAACCAATTAAAATAGGCATCTGTACTAAAAGAGGCAAACATCCAGAAGCAGGATTAACCTTATGCTTTTTGTATAACTTCATAGTTTCCTCTTGTAACTGCTCCTTATCATCACTATATTCTTCCTGTAACTCCTCCATCTCCGGCTGCAATTCCTGCATTTTCTTCATCGAACGAGTTTGTTTAGCTACTAACGGAAACAGAATCACTCGCACAGTCAAAGTTAATAAAATAATTGAAAAACCATAACTACCTGTGAAACTATAAACCCAAACTAATAGACTTTGCATTATATCTCCTAACCAACCAAAGACACCAAGTGACAGTGTTGCTAACAAAATAAACCCTCCCTAATCTACTGGGTCATAACCCCCAGGATGAAACGGATGACACTTAAAAATTCTTTTCAGTGCCAACCAACCACCTTTTAGTAATCCATATTTTTGTAAAGCCTTTCTAGCATAAGTAGAACAAGTAGGTCTAAACCGACAAGTACTCTTTCCTTTCAGCGGAGAAATAAACTTTTGATAAAACTTAATAAATTTTATTAAAATATTAGTTCCCCAGCTCATAGACTACTCCTTTACTAATTTAGCCTTCTGACATAATTTATTAAACGAATCTTCAATTTGGTGATAAGAAGCATCCACAATTGGATTACGAGCAATTAAGATAATATCCACTCCAGTAATCAATTGACTATTATTATGTCTATAAACCTCTCTAAATAATCTTTTAACTCTATTTCTAGTTACAGCTTTACCTACTTTCTTACTAACTGAATAACCAATTCTTCTCTTAGTAGTATTGGTTTGTAAAGAATAGACTACTAGTATACGATCTGCAACAGATGATCCATGATTATAAACTCGTTTGAATTGGTAAGTCTTTTTTAATGTACTATCTTTTCCCATGAATGATCCTCCTTGACATCTTCAAGTGGAGACTAACCTAACTTAATAAATACAAGCAATACTCTATTCAATTATAAATGATAAAATCATCTTATGTCAAGATATATAATATCTTTTTGTTAATTAAAGAGTATTTCAGCCTAAAAATCTTGATAAAGTAGTACTAATTTGTTAAGATTATTTTACGGTACCATTGAAAATAAATAAAATAAATTAAATAAACAAGACAAGATTAGTTATTCACAATTTATTGACAATAGCTGTCTAAACTGTGGATAACTAATCTTTTTTTAACTTTATTTTAATTAATCATTAGTTATCCACAATGTTATTCACAATCTTGTGGATAACATTACCTAGCAGGAGGTTAAGTTATTGTGCAAAAGAAAGAAGCAGAAAAAATTTGGGATAAAACATTAGAGGAAATCAAAACTGAACTTAGTACTCCTAGTTTTGAAACCTGGTTTAAATCAACTAAGGCTTTAGCTACTAAAAATAATAAATTTCTAATAGAAGTCCCAAATGAATTTGCTAAAGACTGGCTAGAAACAAGATATTCTAAGTTGATTACAGAAATTATTTCTGATATTTCCGGTAAATCATACGAAATTGAATTTATTATTCCCGAAATGAAAGAAGAAGAACTACTAATAGACGAAAAAAAAGAAGCTCCTAACTCCCAACAGGAACAAGAGGAACCAGACATTGAACCACCATCATTAAATTCTAAATATACATTTGATAATTTTGTAATTGGTAGTAGTAATCGTTTTGCCCATGCTGCTTCTTTAGCAGTAGCAGAAGCACCAGCTAAAGCTTATAATCCACTATTTATTTATGGAGAAGTAGGTTTAGGAAAGACTCATCTTATGCACGCTATTGGGCATTATATACTTGAACATACTTCCAATACTACAGTAATGTATCTAACTTCAGAAGAATTTACAAATAGATTAATTAATTCCATTAGAGATGATAAAACAATGGATTTTAGAAACCAGTATCGGAATATAGACGTATTATTAATTGATGATATCCAATTTTTAGCAGGGAAAGAAAGAACCCAAGAAGAATTTTTTCATACTTTTAATGCTTTACATGATGCTAATAAACAAATTATTATTTCTAGTGATCGTCCGCCAAAAGAAATTCCTACTTTAGAAGAAAGATTAAGATCTCGTTTTGAATGGGGCTTAATTACTGATATTCAAGAACCGGATTTAGAAACTAGAATTGCTATTCTAAAAAAGAAGGCTGCTTTAGAAGGACATGAAGTTCCTGATGATGTAATAGTCTATATCGCTAATAAAATCAAGTCCAATATTAGAGAATTAGAAGGAGCTTTAATTAGAGTCATTGCCTATTCTTCCTTTTCTAATGACCAAATCGATGTTAATTTGGCCCAAGAAGTACTTAAAAATATTGCTAGTGAAAATACAGCTAATTCTCAAGGCCCTACAGAGATAACCGCTGAATCTATTAAAAAAATAGTAGCTAATTATTACCAAATAGACTTGAAGAATATGGAATCCAAGAAAAGAACTAGAGCTATTGCCTTCCCTAGGCAAGTAGCAATGTATCTCACTCGTAAATTAACTGAATTATCTCTACCACAGATCGGTAAAAAATTTGGAGGACGAGATCATAGTACTGTTTTACATGCTTATAATAAAATCAATGATAAAATCTCAGCTGACTCTGAATTTGAGTCTGAAATTAACCAATTATTAGCTAAAATCAAAGATTAATTGCCTGTGGATAACCCTGTGGATAACCCTGTGGATAACCTTTTTTTACTTGTGGATAACTTTTAAAGCCTATTTTTGTCCACAACCCTGTGGATAACTTTTGGACTTATCCACAACTTATCCACAATCTTTCCACAAGCATCAGCCCTTGTGTTGCCTGGCTTGAGGTTAGTTATCCACATTATCCACAACCCCTACTACTATTACTACTATGTTTTTGTATATATATGTTTAACTAGTAATAGTAATGGTATTAGTGTAGTAATAACGTAAAAAAGGAGGATTTAGATGAAAGTTAAACTTAACCAAAAAGAATTCTATAATGCAATTCAAACTGTCAAAAAAGCTGTATCATCTAAGACAACTTTACCTATTTTATCAGGTATTTTATTGCGTACAGCAGGGAATAATTTAAAATTAGTAGGTACTGATTTAGAAATAGGAATTGAATGTTTTGTAGAAGCAGATATTATAGAACAAGGTGATATTGTTTTGCCAGCTAAATATTTAGCTAGCATTGCACGTGAATTACCTAATGAAGAAATTTTATTGTCTACTGAACCGACTAATAACACATCCCAGATTAAATGTGGTAATTCCCAGTTTAATATTCATGGTTCAGCTGCTGATGAATTTCCTTTATTACCAGAGATAGAATCTAATACTGAATTTTCTATCACCCAAGAAAAATTAAAACAAGTTATTAAGCAAATAGAATTTGCTACTTCTGAAGATGAAAGTAAACCTTTTTTGACTGGAGGATTATTAATCTTAGACGAGAATTCTATTAAATTAGTAGCTACAGATACCTATCGGCTAGCCTATCGAGAAGATGAACTTGACCAATTACCTGCTAGCCAAGAAAAAGTAATTATTCCTAAAAAAACTTTATCTGAGTTAAGCAAATTACTGGATGATTCAGAAGAAAAAGTTAAAATTATAGTTACTGAAAACCAAATTTTATTCCAGTTTGCAGGGATTTCTATTGTTTCTCGTTTAATTGAAGGCCAATTCCCTGATTATAACCAAGTTATTCCAGACCAAACTAAAACTCAAGTGGAAGTTGCTAAAGGAGATTTATTACAAGCAGCTAAAAGAGCTTCTTTATTAGCCAAAAGAGAATCAAATGTTATTAAAATAAATTTTGAAACTGATAAATTAATAATTACTTCTAATGCTCCGGAAATAGGACAAGCTTATGAAGAAGTTTCTATTTCTTTGACTGGTCCGGAAAGTGAAATTGCTTTTAATGCTAG
Source organism: Halanaerobaculum tunisiense (assembly GCF_054657635.1). Taxonomy (NCBI): domain Bacteria; kingdom Bacillati; phylum Bacillota; class Clostridia; order Halanaerobiales; family Halobacteroidaceae; genus Halanaerobaculum; species Halanaerobaculum tunisiense. Next base: position 12,336 of record NZ_BAAHYI010000002.1, on the reverse strand, counting down.
TTATCTGATAGATTGTTTAAAAGTTATAGATCAGGATACAATAAATATAGAATTATCAGGTGCTCTAGCACCAGGTGTAATTAAGACCGGACAAAATTATATCTGTGTTATTATGCCAGTGAGAAGTGCTTAAAGTCAATTGTAAGGAGGAAATTAATTATGAATAAAATAGAAATTAAAACAGAAAACATCAATCTTGATCAATTCTTGAAATGGGCCAACTTAGTTGGAACAGGTGGAGAGGCGAAGGTAGTTATTCAAGCAGGAAAAGTTAAGGTCAACGGAGAAGTAGTAGAGAAGAGAGCTAAAACATTAAGTGTAGGAGATACTATAGAATACCGCGGAACTAGTTACCAAGTAACTTCTTCTTAAAGGGTGGTACAAAGAGAGTGAGATTATCACAATTATATCTCAATAACTTTAGAAATTATCAACAACAACATTTACAGTTTAACGAACAGTTAAATTTTTTCATTGGGGCTAATGCCCACGGAAAAACTAATTTATTAGAGGCTATCTACTTATTAGGAACTGGCTCATCGCACCGGACTAATGTTACATCTGAATTAACTAACTGGCATCAAGATAGATTTTACGTTAAAGGGGAAGTAATCAGGAAGAATCAGGATTATCAACTGGCAGTTAACTTAGAGGGGCGCCAAAAAGAGGTTAAAGTTAATTCTAACAAATTAGATCGGATTAGCGACTTAATTGGTTATCTCAATGTTGTAATTTTTTCTCCTGAGGACTTAGAATTAGTCAAAGGCAGTCCTTCATTAAGGAGAAAATTTATCAATTTAGAGCTATCCCAAGTAAGTAGTTATTATAACCATTTATTAACTGATTATCGACAAGTTTTAAAGCAGAGAAATAATCTTTTAAAGGAGATTAGAGATAATGATGCTCCTCAGGATATGCTACCAGTCTGGAACCAACAGTTAGTTGATTTAGGCGCTAAAATTATTAGCCGCAGATTACAAGCTTTAAATAAATTAATTCCTTTGGCTAGATTAAAGCAACGTAAGTTAACTAATGGTTTAGAAAGTTTAGAACTTAAGTATGATACAAAATTGGATCTAGATCATGATAGTTCTGTTGAGGAGATAAAGCATCATTTTAACTCTTATTTAGACCAGCGTATTGACCAGGAAATTAACAGAGGAGTGACGACAGTTGGCCCACATAGAGATGATATTTCGTTATTAGTCAATGATATTGATATCAGAAAGTTTGGTTCACAAGGCCAACAACGAACGACAGCTTTAGCTTTAAAATTATCAGAGTTAGAATTTATGAAGTCCGAAACAGGTGAATATCCTATTTTGTTACTAGATGATGTTTTTTCTGAACTAGATGCTAATCGCTCTAATCAGTTATTACAAACAGTTAAAAATAAGATTCAAACTTTTATTACTAGTACAAATCAAGAGGAACTACAAGAATTTAGGGCTGATTACAAGCTATTTAAAATTAAAAATGGTACAGCAATTGAGGTGTAACTATGGCTGAATCAATTAAACAAGTATTGGGGTCTACCTTAAATAAATTAGGTTTGGCAGATAAAATCAAAGAAGAAAGTGTTTTAAATCTCTGGTCAGAAGTTATCGGGGATAAAATTCGGCCGCATACTGCAGCTAAACATATTAATCATGGAGTTTTATTTGTTGCAGTTGATAACTCTACTTGGGCTCACCAATTGTTATTTATGAAAGAAAAATTAATTACTAAATTAAACCGGAGATTAAATCAGGAAATAGTTCAAGATATCAGATTTCAAGTAGGCCACGTTACCCAAGAGGATCCTACTACAGAGCAACAGTCTAATCCACTAGAGAATATAGAACTTACTAAGCAAGAATTTAATAAAATAGAAAATATAACTGCTAATATTGAAGATGATGAATTACAAGATAAATTATTTAAATTATTAGTTAGAGATAAGAAAAAACAAAAATGGCGAGCAACTAATAATTGGGCTTCTTGTTCTAATTGTTCAGTCTTGATTCCGCCTGAGAGGGAAAAATGTTATATTTGTGAATGTAAGCAAGCCAGAATTGACTGGGAGCAACTAAAGGATTTATTGACTAGTAATCCTTGGTTGAGTTACCAACAAACCACCGACTATTTTCCTTACTTAACCAAGGATGATTTTCAGACAGTAAAAACAGAACTTAGTCAAAGTTTAGAAACAAAATTAGATAAATTAACTGCTCAAGCTATGAAAGATCAAGTTGATAACCAAGAAGTGCGAGTTGTTATTCAAAAGTATGTCATGTTAGAGACTGGTGTTAGTCCAGATAATCTAACTGAGAGGCTAATTAAGAAAGTTATAGGTTCTAACTGGATGAAGGTGTATCGCAATTTATAACTAGTAGCAATCCTTTAGTTAGATTAGATAAGGAGGAGGTAGTTTGTTACATTTAGGTGGCGGACATACTATTCCAGCTCAAGATGTAGTTATGATAGCTGATTGGGAAGCAACAACTGATTCGCCAGAAACTCGTAATTTTTTACAGGTAGCTAAAGAAGAAGGATTTATTATTGATTATACTCAAGGTGAGCCTAGTTCTTTTGTCATAACTGAAGAAAAGATTTATTATTCTATAATTTCTTCAGCTACCTTACGAAAGAGAGTTAATTTCATGTATGACCTTGGTAGTGAAGAAAATGTATAATGGAGGTTTATATGAATGAGTAAAGAAGCTAATTACGATGCCGACCAAATTCAAGTACTAGAAGGATTAGAAGCTGTTCGTAAACGCCCCGGGATGTATATCGGAAGTACCGAAGAAAGAGGATTACATCATTTAGTCTATGAAGTAGTGGATAATAGTATTGATGAGGCGTTAGCGGGTTATTGCGATGAAATTGAAATTACAATTGAATCAAATGGAATTATTACTGTCCAGGATAATGGGCGAGGAATTCCAGTTTCCTCTCATGCTAAAATGGATAGACCAGCTATTGAAGTAGTAATGACGGTACTTCATGCTGGTGGTAAATTTGAAGGAGAAGGTTATAAAGTTTCCGGAGGTTTACATGGAGTAGGTGTCTCTGTGGTTAATGCTTTATCAGCTTGGCTAGAAGTAGAAGTCCATCGGAAAGGTCAAGTTTATTATCAAAAATACTATCGAGGTATTCCGGAATCGGATTTAAAGGTCTTAGGAGATACTACGCAAACAGGAACTAAGATTAAATTCAAACCGGATGAAGAGATATTTACTACACTTGGTTTTGAGTATGATACTTTGGCGCAGAGATTTAAAGAATTAGCTTACTTGAATAAAGGAGTTAAGATTAAAGTTAATGACCAACGTACAGAGCAAACTGATGAATTTAAATACGACGGAGGTGTTGTTTCCTTTGTTCAGGAGATAAATAAACCTCATGATCCAATTCATGAAGAAATTATTTTCTTTACTGAAGAAACAGAAGAAACAGAAATTGAGATAGCATTCCAGTATAATACAGATTATGTGGATAAAATATTTACCTTTGCTAATAACATTAACACCCATGAAGGTGGTACTCATCTGAGCGGGTTTAAATCAGCTTTAACTCGGACAATTAATGATTATGCGCGCAAAAATGATTTCTTAAAAGATAGCGATGATAATTTATCAGGTGAGGATATTAGAGAAGGAATTGTAGCAATTATAAATATTAAACTAATTGATCCCCAATTTGAGGGACAGACGAAGACTAAACTAGGAAATAGCGAGATTAGGGGCTTAGTTGATTCTACCGTTTCCCAGAAGTTAAGTACTACTTTAGATGAGAATCCAAAGTTAGGAGAAAAGATAGTTAAAAAAGCAATTGCTTCTGCTCAAGCAAGAGAAGCAGCTCAAAAAGCTAGAGAGTTAACTAAGAGAAAAAGTGCTCTAGCTAGTACTGCTCTACCTGGTAAATTAGCGGATTGTTCCTCTAAAGATCCAGAAAAAAGTGAAATATATATAGTAGAGGGCGATTCAGCCGGAGGGTCAGCTAAACAAGGGCGAGATAGAGAATTTCAAGCTATTTTGCCTCTTAGAGGTAAAATTCTCAATGTGGAAAAAGCACGTTTAGATAAAATTCTCAATAATAAAGAAATCAGATCCTTAATTACTGCGCTAGGTACAGGAATAGCTGATGAATTTGATATGGATAATTTACGTTATGAAAATATTATTATTATGACTGATGCTGATGTTGATGGGGCTCATATTAGAACTTTATTATTAACTTTCTTTTATCGTTATATGCGACCTTTATTGGAAGAAGGAATGGTGTATATTGCTCAACCGCCGTTATATAAAGTAACTAAAGGCAGAAAAGAGGAATATGTTTATAAAGACCGACAACTAACAGAATTATTGAATAAGTTAGGTAAAAAACGGACTTCAATCCAAAGGTATAAGGGATTAGGAGAGATGAATCCGATTCAATTATGGAAGACAACAATGGACCCTGAAAATAGAACTTTACTACAAGTGCGCATTAGTGATGCTATCAGAGCCGATGAAATATTTACTAAATTGATGGGCGATCAAGTACAACCACGGCGAGATTTTATTCAACAGCATGCTAATGACGTACAGAATCTAGATGTGTAGGAGGAGAATTATGGCTGAAGTAAATTCTCAACGAGTTAGACAGGTAGATATTGAAGATGAAATGCAGGATGCCTATATTGATTATGCAATGAGTGTAATTGTAGGACGTGCTTTGCCTGATGTACGAGATGGTTTAAAGCCAGTTCACCGACGTATTTTATATGCTATGTATAATTTGGGATTAAAACCTAGTAAACCACATAAGAAGTCAGCTAGGATTGTAGGAGAGGTACTAGGTAAGTATCATCCCCATGGAGATAGTGCTGTCTATGATACTATGGTGCGTATGGCTCAGGACTTTTCTTATCGCTATCAATTAGTTGATGGTCATGGTAACTTTGGTTCTATTGATGGTGATTCAGCAGCAGCTATGAGGTATACAGAAGCTAAAATGACAGATATTACGACTGATCTTTTAGCGGATATAAAAAAGAGCACTGTAGATTTTACTGATAATTTTGATGGTACACTACAAGAGCCAGAAGTATTACCAGCTAAGGTTCCTAATTTATTAGTCAATGGTGGTTCAGGAATTGCTGTTGGTATGAGTACTAACATTCCCCCTCATAACATAAATGAAGTGATCAATGGAGTTATAGAACTAATAGATAATCCTGATTTAACAGCTAAAGATTTAATGCATATTATAAAGGGGCCTGATTTTCCTACAGGCGGAATTATTATGGGGCGGAAGCCGATTAAAGAGTACTTTGAGACTGGCCGAGGTAAGATTAAGTTAATTGCTAAGAGTACCACTGAAGAAGTAGCAACTAATAAATACCAGATTATAATTACCGAACTACCTTACCAAGTGAATAAAGCTAAATTAGTAGAAAAAATCGCTCAGTTAGTACGTGAGGATAAAGTAGAAGGAATTACTGATTTGCGTGACGAGTCAGATAGAAGAGGTTTAAGAGTAGTTATCGAACTAAAGACAGGGATTAACCCTCAAGTTATGCTTAATAAATTATATAAACATACCAGATTACGGACTACTTTTGGGGTTATCATGCTTGCTTTAGTAGATGGCGAACCAGAAGTTTTAAGTATGAAAGAGGTACTAAATCATTATATAGATCATCAGAAAGAAGTAATAACTAGAAGAACTAAACACGAGTTAGATAAAGCAGAGGCTAGAGCTCATATTGTAGCTGGTTTTAAGACAGCGCTAAGTAATATTGAGCAAGTAATTAAGACAATTCGTGGTTCGGATACTTCTCAAGTTGCTAACGAAAGGTTAATTGATAGATTTAACTTTACTGAAAAGCAAGCTAAAGCAATTTTAGATATGAAATTACATCGCTTAACTAATTTAGAACAGGAAAAGGTAGAAGAAGAATATTCTGAATTACAGGAGAAAATAAGTTATTATCGTTCTGTTTTAGCTAGTGAAGATAAATTATTAGGGATTGTAAAAGAAGAATTAACAGAATTAAAAGAAAAATATCAGGATCAACGGCGGACTGAAATTCAAGATCAGGATATTGATTTAGAGATAGAGGATCTGATTGCAGAAGAAGAGATAATAGTTGTCCTGACTGAAGACGGATATATTAAACGGATGCCATTAGATACTTATCGCAATCAGCATCGAGATGGTAAGGGAGTTATTGCGATTAAGACAAAAGAAGATGATCGAGTCAGTGATATTCAAGTTAACTCAACACATGATTATTTATTATTCTTTACCGATCAAGGTTATGTGCACCGTTTAAAAGGTTATCAGATTCCTGAAAGTGGCCGGCAAGCTAAAGGGGTACCTATTATTAATTTGTTAGATCTTGATTTGGAAGAGGAAGTAGTTGCTGTTTCTGCTCTGTCTGAATTCCAAGAGGATCAGTACCTATTTATGGCTACTAAGGAAGGTATAGTAAAGAAGACTAGTTTAAGCAACTTTAATACAAATTACTCTAAATTAATTGCTTTAAGCCTTCAGGAAGGTGACCAACTAGTTGACGTAGGAGTAACGAGTGGAGAAGAAGAGATCATGTTAGCTACTAAGGAAGGATTAGCAATTAGATTTGCTGAAGCAGATGTTAGAGATATGGGTCGGACTGCTAGAGGAGTTAAAGGGATTGATCTTGGCTCTGAAGATGTAGTCCAAGGACTAGAAGTCATTACAGCTGATAAACAAGAAGCATTAGTTATTACTGAACAAGGTTATGGGAAAAGAACTCCTCTCGAAGAGTATACTCAGCAAGCAAGAGGCGGTAAAGGATTAATCACTATCAATAGAACTAAAGCAAATGGTGATTTGATCGATTTAGAATTAGTTACTAAGCAGGATGAAATAGTGCTTATTACAGAACAAGGATATCTACTAAGAACTTCTGTAGCTGAAATTTCGACTACTAGTCGTAATACACAAGGAGTGCGGTGTATGAGAGTTAAGGGAGATCAAGTTATAGCTACAGATAAGATAATTCCTAATTTACAACAAGATAATCAAGACCAGGAATAGATCTATTCCTGGTCTATTTTTTTAGGTTTATATCTGGCCAGCGATCTTGTAAACTATAGACATTATACTTGTTAATTAATCGGACGGGAGTGGTAACTAAATTAACTTCGTGACTACCATTTTTAATCTTATTATCCCAGTTCCAGTTTTCTTCTCTAGCAATAAAGGTAGCTACATTGAGAGCATGCAAAGCTCGAATATAAGGCATCTTATCTATGGTAGCCGCTAAGTCCTCTTTAGCTACTGCCTTAGTAGCAGCTTTGCTTGCTGTAGCACCTACTACAGTTATATCTTGATTAAGCCCTTTTTGTTTAAGAGCTGTAATGGCTCCTAGAGCAAGTTGGTCATTAGTAGCTAAAATACCTTTAATTTTAGATTGAGCCTTGGTTTTAATATAGTCTTTGATTGTGCGTTTAGCTGTTTTTTGAGACCAATTTTTTTCTTGCTGAATAGTCACCTCGTCATACTTTTTAATTTCCTCTTTATTACCTGTGATAATATCTTGAACAATTTTATCCTCAGTTGGCCCTTGTAAAATAATTATCTTTCCTTCCTTATTAAGCTGATCAATTAAATACCTAGCTTGTAATTGACCTGTCTTAAAATTATCAGCACTGATATAAGCATCTACATTACAGTTGCGTGGTAATTTATCTAGAGCGACGACAGGAATATTGTTTTTTTTGATTAAATCTATCATTTCTCTTCCTTGTTGGCTAGTATTTAAAGAACGGATAATAATCACATCTACTTCTTGGTTTATTAAATTCAGGACATCTTTGTTTTGCTGCTCTAGATTATTTTTGGCATTCTTCCAGGTGATAGTTGTATTTTCTTTTCTTTTATTCTTCCGAAATGCTTTCTTCATCAGTTTAGCTACTTTCTTTTCCTGCTGTCCTATACTGACTCCAATGCTAATTTCTTTTTTAGATGGTGGTTGAGGAGTAAGAGGATTTAGTTGCTTTATATTTAGCTGACAAGCTGTTGTTAGTAAACTAATTATTAACAACATTCCTAAAATTTGTTTCATATTTATCACCTTCATATTTTTTCTTAGTTTGAGAAGCAATACGTTAATTATTCAATCAACTAGTCTATTTTAGTTATATAGAGAATGATTTTAGTACATAATAGGTAAGGAAAAGGAGGTAAGGAATGAATTGGAATAACTTAAAGCAAAGAATAGAGCAATTAGTTGCTAGTGAGGAAGAAGATAAAGATAACAAATCAGAGGAGAAGCAATTAACAACTCAATTAGACCAGAATAAAGAACAGCTAAAGAAAATTCTTGGTGAGAGTGGAGATGTCGTTTTTAAAGAATTTAATTTAGCTGGGAATGGAGACTATTCTGCGTTATTGATTTACATAGATGGATTAACTAATACTAATTTATTAAACTTAAATGTAATTGACCCTTTGTTAGATAAATCTCACGAGGAAAAAATAGCTGATGCTACTGCTCAGAAACGACTAGATCTAATTCAAAATTCGATTATAACTACTAGTAGTGCTGAGAAAAAGAAAAAACTAGCCCCGATAATTAAGTTAGTGTTATCCGGTGATACATTATTATTAATCGATGGAGTGGAGCAAGGATTGATTATCAGTAGTCGAGGTTGGGAGTCACGTTCTATTTCAGAGCCAACTACTGAGTCAGTTATTCGAGGTCCCCGAAATGGCTTTACTGAAAACTTAAGAACTAATACTGCCCATATTAGACGTCGTTTAAGGGACCCTGGATTAAAAATAGAGAGTCATACAATAGGAGAAAGAAGTAAAACTGATCTAGCAATTTTATATATTAAAGGGTTAACTAATCAACATATTGTAGAAGAGGTAACTAACAGAATAACTGATATAGAAGTTGATGGTATTTTAGAATCAGGTTATATAGAACAATTTATTGAAGATATTACATTTTCTCCTTTTCCTCAGATTCAAAATACTGAACGACCGGATAAAGCAGTAGGTAATTTGTTAGAAGGAAGAGTTATTATTATTATTGATGGGACTCCCTTTGCTTTAATTATTCCGGCGGTACTTGACCAGTTTTATCACTCTCCTGAAGATTATTACCAACGATTTATAATTTCTAGTTTAGTCAGAGTAGTTAGAGTTATTGGTGGAGCAGTAGCTTTACTGTTACCTGCTTTTTATATAGCTTTAACTTCCTTTCATATTGAGATGATACCTACTGTTTTAATGCTTTCTATTGCTGGAGGAAGAGCTCAAGTACCCTTTCCAACTTATTTTGAAGCTTTTTTGATGGAGGGGATTATGGAGATACTCCGGGAAGCTAGTGTACGTTTGCCGAATTTAATTGGTTCTACAATTGGAATTGTAGGTGCCTTGGTGATTGGTAATGCTGCTGTTAACGCAGGATTAGTTAGTCCAGGAATGGTAATTATTGTAGCTTTGACTACTCTTGGTTCTTTTACAATTCCTAATTATAGTGCAGCTATTGCTATTAGAATATTGCGGTTTATATTGATGGTTTTAGCTGCTAGTTTTGGGCTGTATGGCTTAATACTAGGTATAATAGTTGTCACTGTTCACTTAGCTGCTTTAAAATCCTTTGGGATTCCTTATTTAACTCCTTTCGCTCCTTCTCGACTTAGTGATTTAAAGGATAGTATAATTAGATTTCCCTTATGGAAGATGGTTTATCGACCTAAATTGATGCGGACTCAGGACTCTCAGCGTCAGGAAGAGGGTGATCAAGATCAAAATTAAAGGTCAAGTTACTGAAAGACAGTTTAGTGCTATTTTGATTAATACAGTTATTGGAGTAGGAATTTTATTTTTGCCTCGGATAGTAGTTAGATTTGCTCAGAGTGGGGGCTTAGTATCAGTTGTGTTAGCTACTTTATTTTTTTTAGGTAATTTATTGGTTATTATTAAACTAGGTCTTAGATTTCCAGAAGATAATATTTTTGAGTATTTACCACAGATTGTAGGTAATATAGTAGGAAAATTAATAGGGGGCGTATTAGTTTTATATTGGTTGTTAGGTATTTCCCTAGGCGTTAGAGCCTTTAGTGAATTAATAGTAACTGCTATTTTACCGACAACTCCTTTAGAAGTAATAATGGTTAGTATGTTCTTATTGATTGCTTACTTAGTTCGGAAAGATATTCAGGTGATAGGTCGATTAAATGAATTGTATGTCTTAGTATTAGTAATTCCGTTATTATTATTGGTTATTGTTTCTTTAGGCCAAGGACGAATGGTACACTTATTTCCCCTTATTAGAGGTTATGATAGTATTAATATTTTAAAGGGGAGTGTGTCAGCTTATTTTAGTTTATTAGGATTTGAAATTATAGCTATTTTTATTCCTCATATCACGACTAAAAAATCAACTTGGAAATACGGATTAAGTGGTTGGCTGATTTGTTCTTGTCTAGTGATAGTTACTATGCTTGCCTCTTTGTCTGTTTTTGGAGCTTTTGAATTAAAAAATTTGATGTGGCCTACTTTTGAATTGATTAAATCAACTCAATTTTTTGATCTATTGTTTGAGAGATTAGAAGTAGCTTTTATTACAATTTGGGTAGTAGCTATTTTTACTACAGGTTCTAATTTATTATTTGGAGCAGTTATTGGAGGAGCAAAAACATTAAATTTAGATGATCATAGGACTTTAATTTTGCCGTTGTTACCTCTTCTTTATTTAGTAGCTTTAATTCCTAGAAATGCTTATGAATTATTTAATTTAATTGATTTAATGTCTATAATAGGGTTATTTCTAACGAGTATTTTGCCATTGACTTTATTAATTTTAGCTATAATTAGAGGCCAAAGGGGTAGGATTAGTAATGAACAAGATAGTTAAGATCCTAATTATCATTTTATTGTTAAATATATTAACTGGTTGTTGGGATAGAAGGGATATTGAAGATAGGGTTCCTGTGTTAGCAATTGGAATTGATTCTATTAAGCAAGAAGATAGCGAGGTAACTAAAAAAAATAAAGTTAAAGTTACTATTCAAGCTCCTATTGCTTCTAAGATGGAAGAAAAAGGAGGAGAGGATGTTACTTGGGTAGTAAGTAGCGTAGGAAATAGTATAGCTGGAGCAATTAATAATTTACAAGATAAGATGAATCAACAATTATTTTTTGGTCATCTACGAGTAATAGTATTTAATCAACAATTAGCTAAAGAAGGACTTAATAAATACTTAAATTATTTTCGAAATCTGCCTGAAATAAGAAGATTAGGTTGGTTATTAGTTTCCCAAAATGGTGCAGAAAGTGTGATAAAGTCAAAACCAAAATTAGAAGCAATACCAGCAATTTATTTAATGCATATGCTTAATAACGGGTCTGACATAGGAAAAATACCTGATTTAAGGTTAGGTGATTTTTTTGTTCAGCTTTCTAATCCGGGACAAGAACCAATAGCAGTGATGATTAAATCTAATGAGGAGGAGATTGATTATATTGGTTTAGGGATTTTTGAAGGAGATAAATTTGTAGGAAGTTTAAGTGAAGCTGAAACTATTTATTATCAACGGATTTTAGGAGTTAATGATAAAGGAAATTTAATTATTTCTGATCCCACAACTGAAATAGATAGGCTAACTATAAAAATAGAGGAAGTTACTACTAATCTAAAACCTGAATTAGTGGATGATAATTTAACTTTACATATTAATACTGAGGTGGAAGCTAGAGTAACTGAACAGCTTAGCCAATCAAATTTAAGTAGAGAGAAGATTGTGCGGGAGATAGAGACTAGGATAGAAAATAAGATGAAGCAAGAGATGATTACAATTATTAAAAAGACTCAAAATAAATTTCAAGCTGATATTTGGGGGATAGGAGAGTATGTAAGAGCTTACTATCCTGACTATTGGGATAAGATTGATTGGCACCAGAAGTACTCTGAAATTAATTTGCAAGTTGAAGTTACAGCTTATATTAGACAAGTAGGAATGATTATATTCCAAGACTAGTAAGTAACTTATCAACTATAAATGCTATGATACTTAATATAATGTAAGATAAGCCAATCCATCTTGAGATTAAGGTATCAGTTTTATTTTGATTTTGGTAGTGATGGTACATATCTAATGTTATAATTAATAAGCCAGTAGTTAAAAGTAGAAATAAAAAATAGCTAGAATAAACAAATTTAAAAATTGTTATTATTGTTTTTAACATTATTATCCGCTCCTTAGTATTAAGAAGTTTAGATTTAATAAATGAGTTTTTAATTAAGGTATCCAATAATACTAATTTTATTCTTGACAATAAGTAATTTATTTGTTAAAGTAGTAA